>CAUZJF010000352.1:0-2928 GCA_963579975.1 Dehalococcoidia bacterium | reverse complement strand
GAGATTCAGAAGGGCGTCCAGGGGTTCGTCGTTGGTGAAATGGACGCGCCTTCGATAGTGGTCTGCGATGGCGAGTTGGGGGTCGAGCTCGATAGCTCTTTCGAGGTAGCCCAACGCCTGGGGATAGTCTCGCCGCGCGAAGTACACGTATCCCCTACCCGCGTGGGCCGGCGCCAGATTGGGATCGAGGTGGATCGCTTCCCGGTACGCCTCGTCCGCACGGTCGAGCTTTCCGCTCTGCTGCAGGTCGAGTCCACGACTGTACTCGCCTAGCGCCGTGACCTCGGGAGTGTCATCCCCACACCCAACCGCGAGGAGCACCACAATGACCAGCCACGCTACGGCGGTCCGTGGCGAGGACAGGTGGACAGCGCGGGTTTCGGGGACGGGAGCGAAGGTTTCTGTCATGTTCTCATACAGGTAGTATTCGCGAACCAAAACATAAGTCTACGCGCCAACTCCTACGAGTTCAACGAGTCGTAGGACAGCAGGGTCTTTCGATTATCGTCCTAGGGGAGGTCCTTCGACGGGCTCAGGACGAACGGATTGGGGGGGGTATGTACCGAGGTGAGCTTGTCGGCCACAGCGAATCTCGGCGAGGCGCCGAAAACCGAAAGACCCTGGGGCACAGCAACCACCGTGTTATACTCAGGCGAATCTGACGGACGGCCCGAACGGAGCCCCGCTGCGGGTCGATCGAGAGTCGATTACCGAGCGCGGAACAGGTCTTTGACGCGAGGCGATTCCTCCCCAGGTTCTTCGCAGGGCTCAGAACGACACCCGAACTACATGTTTGTCAGGCTATCCACAAAGGAGAAGGAAATGGCGAAGGTCGAGCAAGTGCGGTTGACCGAGCTGGCCAGCTGCGCGGGTTGAGCCTCCAAGTTTAGTCCAGACGACCTGGCGCAGGTTCTGCGCCAGCTTCCGCCGGTAACCGACCCCGATCTGCTCGTTGGGATATCGACCGGCGACGATGCGGCAGTCTACCGTCTGACCGACGAGATCGCGATCATCCAGACGGTCGATTTCTTCCCGCCGATCGTCGACGAGCCGTATCCCTTCGGCGAGATCGCGGTCGCGAACGCCCTCAGCGACGTGTACGCGATGGGTGGCAGGCCGCTGCTCGGCCTTAATATCGTCGCGTTTCCGGTCGGCCTTCCCAAAGATGTCTTGGGAGAAATGCTGAAGGGTGGCGCCGCCAAGGCTGCCGAGGCGGGCGTCCTCGTGGTCGGCGGCCACACCATCGACGACAAGGAACCGAAGTACGGCATGGCCGTCACGGGCCTCGTCAAGCCGGGGGCGCAGGTTACAAACGCGGGCGCCAGGCCCGGCGACTCGCTGGTCCTGACCAAGCCCATCGGCACGGGCATAATCACGACGGCCGGCAAGAACCGACATGCGACGCCGGAGGTCCTCGAAGGCGCCATAGAAAGCATGAGAACTCTCAATCACGCCGCGTCGGACGTGATGGTGGATGTGGGCGTTAACGCCTGCGTCGACGTGACTGGTTTCGGACTGATAGGCCATCTGTTGGGGATGCTGGAGGCCAGCAACGTCTCCGCTCGTATCTCGCTCGTGCGGGTCCCCGTGCTCGACGGGGCGAGAGACCTAGTCGAGCACGGCGTAGCGCCCGGCGGAACACGCCGCAACCTCGACTCAGCCAACCACAAAGTCGGCTGGGTTGCGGCCGGCGACGAGCCTACCCGTCTACTGCTCTGCGACGCGCAGACCTCCGGCGGGCTCCTGATCGCGGCGGCGCCCGAAAAGCGGGACAGACTCGTCGGCGAGCTTCTCGACCGTGGGATGGAGACCGCCGCGGTTATCGGCGAGACTCTCGATCGGGATGCCCTGGGCGGGAAACGGATCGAAGTTGCGGCCTAGTAGCGGCGAGGACTGCAAACGACCCGGCACATAGCATGGACATCCGCTCCTTGAAGGCCTTCGGAGGAGGTGTGCGTAGCCTGGACTCCGTCAAAGAATGGGATCTCATCGCACTCGCGTTATGCGCCGTGCCGAGGCGTGTTCTACTGGCCCGCTCCGGGCCGCAGGCCGAAACGACGCCGTCCGCGCCATCGGTCATGCAGAGCCCCGGGACCTCCGTGGCGAAGCCTCCGGCGGTTGCGCCGGCGACTGCGGCGCCCACCACGCCCATGCCCAGCCCGACTCACGTCGCCTACGTCCGAGCCATCCGAGACCCCAGTAGCCGTTGCCCGCGTCGTGGACGGGGACACGATGGTCATCACGCTCCCGGACGGGTCCGAGGACCGGGTCAGGATGCTGGGTATCGACACCCCCGAGACCCATGCGCCAAACGTACCTGGCGAGTACGGCAACATTATCGACGTCGAATGTCTCGATAGCTGGGGTCTGCAGGCAGCCGGCTTCGCAGCCATTCTCCTGCAGGACCGGCGGGTCGCGTTGATTGACGACCCCGGCGCGCCAGATAGGGACGAAGCTGAACGGCTACTCCGCTACGTGCATTTCGAGGGTCTGGACTTCGCTCTCCTCCTGGTCAAGTCCGGCCTGGCGAGGGCCTATGCGGAGAGGGACGCCGGCCGGGCCAACGAGTATGCTGCAGGACAGGCCGAGGCGCGATCATCGTCATCCGGACTCTGGGAGTGCGAGCGGCTCGTCAGCCAAGGGGAGGCGCCGGTTGAAGCGACACTAACCACACCTTCCACCACCCCTACTTCGGAGCCGTCGCCAACGCCAACCGTGACCGCTCCGGTGCTTACGGCTTCTGTGACCCCTACTCCGGCGGCGACAGCGATTCCCATGGACACACCCACGCCAACGTCGGTAGCCCTCCGCGACGCTCACGCCAGCTCCTTCGCCGACACCGACTCCTTCACCCCAGCCCAGACCGACGTCGGGCACACCGACAGCCACTCCCGTCGGTGTGCCCGACGTACAGATCTCCTGTATCTT
>CAUZJF010000351.1:0-2934 GCA_963579975.1 Dehalococcoidia bacterium | reverse complement strand
GACGGCCAGAGCAGCATGACAACATCGATGACGTCGTATACATCCAGGGTGGTCAGGGGACCCTGCTGGTGGGTGGCGAAATGCTCGGACGCAGGGGAGACCTAGGCGCGGCGATCACAGGTGGCTCGCAATATCCCGTGCGCGCCGGCGACGTACTACGAATTCCGGCCGGGACTCCTCACGCCTACCTGGTGCCGGATGGCGGGCACGTCACGTACGTGCTCGTACGAGTCCCGGCATTCGTCGGCGAAGTAGTGGCCGCTCCCGATGGGCCGGCACCTCAACTGGAACCGCCAGGATTCGGCATGTGGACGTCTACCGAACTGGAGGAGCGGGATGCAGTCCTTGCGACCCGTGTGCGTCCCGACGGTTCGGCTCGCGAGACTCTTGCCGATTACGGCGCGGGGGGCTCGTCACATCGTTTTCGATTCATTCGTCGGGATAGCGACGGAAGGCCTGAGTTGCACGACGATATTATCGATGTCGTGTTCGTGCAGAGCGGGGAGGGGACTATGCTGGTGGGCGGAGAGATGATCGGCCGCTCGAACGCCGCCGGCTCCGCGATCAACGGTGGTGTGCGATATCCCGTGGCCGCCGGCGACGTGCTCCACATTCCGGCCAGAACCCCTCATGGCTACCTGGTACCGGACGGCGGGCACATTACTTACGTGCTGGTACGTGTGCCGGCGTTCGGAGGACCGAACTAACTCACCTCGACGCGGGTCAATCGCCCTTCAACACCGGCCAACCGCTCCTCGACACGGGTCAGTGGCTCTCCCGTCGACCACCGTGCCCGTCAGCGATCCGGCGGATCCTCTCGTAGTCGGGCGAGGTCCGCCGTGGGATCTCTTGCCTCCGCCTTCTTTCGACCGCTAGTTGCTAATCCGCACCCACCTCAGCGCGCTTTGCACCTGATCGCCGTCACGGTTGGTCGTGGCGGGCGGTCGCAGGGTGAGATGTGTGTCGGTCAACTCGTAGAAACGCTGGGCGTCGGTGTAGGTCTGCCTCGGAGTTAGGTTGCCGATCCGACGATGGACCAGATAGCCCTCGTCCTCGTGGACCGTGAACGGGCCGAAGTAGCTGCCGTACGTCTGTAAGGCCGCGAGTGCCTCCTCCTGCCGCGTGCCGGTGGACGGCTCGCGGCCCGGTCGCATCAGATGCACCGCCATGTGCCCGGAGGGAGCGTAGATGATGAACGCGGTTTCGTACTGGCTGGCCGTGAGCGACTCGCCGCCCAAGATCTGCCGTGAAACTGACTCGATCCGGTAGAAGCCGAACAGCCGCCTGTGCGTCTCGGTGAGCTCGGATTCGGGTAAGTCTGGGAGCTTCTCCCAGGTTAGTTGCGTCCGGTTGCCGTTCGCAGCCGCGGGCGGTTGCAGCGTCAGCCGATTCCCCGAAAACGTATAGAAGCGCTGGTAGTCGGAGCCGGCGCCGCGGGTGTTCAGACTGCCTTCCAGATGGTGCGTTAGAAACCCCTCGGCCTCGTTGACGGTGAATGTGCCGAAGTACGAGGTGTAGCTCGAATAGGCAGCGAGTGCTTGTTCGGGCGTCCGCTGGCCGGCATACGGCTCCCGGTCAGGCTGCATGATCGTGACACCCATGTAGCCGGCCGGGTCGTAGATGATATAGCCGAGCTGGTCCTCGGTGGGGGGGGCCAGCAGCTCCCCGTCGGCGTCTAACTGCTCAATCTTGACCAGCGACCACGCCCCGGCGAATTGGCTCTGTGCATCCACTGTGGCGACGTCGAGGGCCGCGGTCTCTTCGGCGGCCGGGGCGCTACTACTGCACGCGGACAGCGCGACGAGACCCAATAGGGTGATCAGCTTCTTGGGCATCTTCTTCTCCTCGGGATTCTGTGGACTTCGACATCACGAGTGCCGCGCCGCGAGCGCGATCACCTCATATATACCTACCTCCTGACCTAATTCTACTGGATCTCGTCCAACGCACGAATGACGGTCCCTCGATTCCACGCTCTTCACCTCCTTGCCGTGGATGCTCGGGCCGATACCCCCATCCGAAAGTAAGTTGGGAATTGAAGCCCTAACCCCCCGCTGGCGCCAGCCCCGTGCTGAGACCTCAAGGCCGGGAGTCGAGTCCGATGTGGCGCCCGACCTGTGGAGGAACCGGTAGTGTCTCGTGCAGGCTAAGGACCTCTGCCAATCGAGCGAGCACGTCCGCCGACATTGGCGCGGCACGTCGCGTCTCCAGGCTCACGTGCAGAGACATGAGCTCGTTGGTGGCGGCCAGGAAACCGTCGGTCTCGTGGTACATCTCGTGGATGTAGTGGATCCGCTTCTGGTCGTATGCGAGCAGCCTCGTCGTAATTCGCAGCGGGTCGCCTTCTAGCAACTCCCGTAGGTAGTTGGTGTGTGATTCGAGTGTGAAGGTGGTGATACCCGAACACTCTCTTTCGAGGGCGGTCAGGCCGATGTAGTCGAGCCAGGTGTCGGTGGCCCGGTCGAACGCCACCATGTAGTAGCCCATGTTGAAATGGCCGTTCTCGTCGATCCACTCGGGATGTACGATCTCGCGATGTTCGTCGAAGGGGGCGGGGGTCATGTGTGTCTATACCTCTGGTGGCCCAGGAGCGCGGGCGTCGGCCCACGCCAGAAGGCCCGTTGGCAGCACGATGTCTTTACGCAGCTTTTCGACTTCCGGTGCGGTGAGCGCGTCTGACTCGGTCACCACCATGGTCACGCGTTCGAGCTCGAACGACTCAAAGTACTGATTCCACACGCGCACGCCGGCCGGTGCCCTCCATACTTCCTCAGGGGGACGGTCGTCCGTGAGGTGCTGAGGGAATCCGATCGGCAGGATTTTCGTTTCATCGGATACCACCATGACCGGCACCCCTCGTCTTATGGCAGCGTCGACCAATCCAGCAGAGCCGATTTTGTTCACGACTCCCAGGTCGCCGATCGAATCAGCACC
>CAUZJF010000350.1:0-2954 GCA_963579975.1 Dehalococcoidia bacterium | reverse complement strand
AGGCCATCGAAATCGAGAATTGACCGGTCGCTGTACCCGTTCTCGTTCTCCGCTCAGCAACAACTCTCGCCGCCAGGCCCGGGCGCACAGCACTGGAAGGCGTCCTGGACGTCCTTCGTCGGGTCGGTGACGACGAACATGCCAACGTAGGGAGGCTGGGAGAGCTTGGCGGCAGTGTCCGTACAGATCTCCACGGGCACATTCCGCGGGAACCAATGGCCCTCTTCGTCGGAAACGCCCTTGAAGGGGCCCTGGTAGATCGCGTCCTGTCCGACGAAGACACAGCCCTGGGTCTTCTCGAATTTGTAGCCGCGCACCGTGACGGAGAAGAAGCGATAGCCCTCGACCTCTTTCCAGAAACTCTTTTTGAGCACCTGGACTCCGTAGAAGCCGGCCCTTTCCATGAATGAGAGGAGTTCGCCCTCGGTCAGAGCGCCGCTGATACATTCGCCCCACAAACGTGGATCCTGGCGTTGGTGTGCCGGCACTTCTTCTTCGGACACGATGTCTGAGAAGCAGACGCGGCCGTGGTCTTTGAGGACCCGCCACATTTCCGCAAGAACCCGTTTCTTGTCTGGCGAGAGATTGATGACGCAGTTGGAGGTGATCAGGTCGACCTCCTTGTCACCGAGCGGAATCTCTTCGAGGTATCCCTTGTGGAACTCGACGGAGTCGTAGCCCAGATTGGTAGCGACGGCGGGTTGGTAGTGACGGGCCACTGCGAGCATCCGATCGGTCATATCGACACCGATGGCCCGTCCCGCCCGACCCGTTCGACGCGCAGCGATGAAGACATCAATGCCGCTGCCGCTTCCCAGATCGAGTGTCGTCTCCCCGGGTTGGATCTCGGCGTCCGCGACTGGCGAGCCGCAGCCGTAGAAACGCGCGACGACCTCCTCGGGGATGTGTGCGAGATCCTCCGCCGCCGGTTGTACCGGGCAGCAGAGTTCGGCTTGAGGCTTTTCGGCCGCGTCGCCGTAGAATTCTTGGACCACCTTGCGCGGGGCATCGAGGTCGAATGACAGCACGCACTCCGAGCGAGTGGTCTGTACCTCCCTCGGCGCTTCCGTCGTAGCGCAGTGGACGGCACCCTCGCCCATACCGGCTATGACGATGGGGGCGTTGTACCCGGACCTTCCGTTCGTGACGAATTGTGCGCGGGACTCGGCAAGTTCCGTCATGGCGTCGGCGAACATCGCTTTGTGAAGCTCGCAGTAAGGGTCGTGGCCATGAATGCTGCCCGCGTAAAAGTAGGAATGCTCGATGTCACCTCCGCCGCAAAGGAACTTGAACGAGCAGTCCTGGCAGAGTTCCTTGGTCGCCACGGTGGCGCTGCGGAATTCCTGCGCGACTTCGCTCTGCTGCCAGATTTTCTCCAGCGGCTGCTCGTGAATGCTGCCTAGACAGAGCTCCGGGACGTCGGCCATGGAGGCCGACGGATAGACCTTGCCGTCAGAATAGACGCAGAGGTTGGAGATGCCGGCGGCCGCAAGGTCTCTCTTGGAATGTGCGGTCGAGAGCAGGCGGGCTTTGATCGACTCGCAGTTGTCGACGACGATGCCGACTTCTTTGGCGACCCGTCCGACCTCTCTGACGATTTCGATGACTTGGGCGACGGAGGGTGTCTTGTCTTCCCCCTCTCCGTCGGCTCTACCACGCTTGTGGAGCCAGAGAAGGTGGTGGTTCTTGACGCCGAGCGATGCCACTAATCGTGTGACCAGCGGCACGTCGTGGGCGTTAGCCTCCGCGATGGCGGTGGTTACCGTCGTCGGCAGCTGGGCTGCGACCGCGGTTCGAATGCCGTCGACGATGCCAACGAAGCTGCCTTGCCCCCGAATCGGGTCGTTGGTCTCGGGTCGGGATCCGTCGAGGCTGATCTGGAGGCGCAGTCGAGAGCTATCTCTCGCCTGGAGCGCTTCGATGTACGTCTCCCGAAAGAGCAGCCCGTTCGTTAAGATCGCGAGCTCGGCCTCCGGGTCTTCCAGGACAGCATCGATGAGGTCGAAGATGTCCTTACGTATAAACGGCTCGCCACCGGTGAAGAAAAAACGCTGAGCTCCCAGTGTTCGCGCCTGCTGAATGAGATCGACGAGCTTCGCGGTCGGCATACCCGGATCGCCGTCAGGGCCTGAGGAGACCAGGCAGTGCCGGCAGGTCAGGTTGCACGAGTTGTTCGTGTGTAGCCAGAGTTCCCTCAGGGGCTCGCCTTCGAGGTACGGCCGTCGGCCGCCGTATTCGGGGCGACTGGTTACCTCTGGTTGCAGATACTTCTGACGGATCGCGTCCAGCGCGACCGTGTGCACGTCCTGCCAGGCCTTGGCGAACTCGTATCCGGTGTCCGCGGCATATTCGTTGACGATCTCGCCGAAAGAGAGCTTGCCGTCGAAGCGTTCGAGAATGGCCGAGCCGGCGCTATTGGTGGCCAGCCAATTCGGGCCCTCCCGATCGACCATGAAAACGAAGCGATCCGATCGAGTTGTCTGGGTATGGGGAGCGTGAAACACACTGGAAGGCGAGATTCTCATGCAGAACTCCGAAGCCGAGGCGATTTCCCAAGGAACTAGGTCTAACTCGAAACTGCTGCCCCATCAACACTACAGAACGAGGAGCGAGACCCGATAGTTTCTACCGGTTTGGATTATGGGGCTCGGGAGCGGCCACGGAGAGGTTCGGCGAAAGGTCTGCGTCTTCCGAGACGCCCGCCGGCCTTCGTTGGCCTCCGTAGGGTCCTCGTCTCTCTTGACCCAACACCCAACTTGGTACATACTTCGGTCGTTTCGGGGGGGGGCATAGGACTCACCCCTACTGGCCTGCCAAGGAAGGAGGCGCGCCATCGCCGTTCCCGTCTCACAGATGTGGACCGTAGCCTCGTACGTGTTGCGACAGAAGCTTCGTGGTCGAAAGCAGTACCCGCTGGTTTTGATGCTCGAGCCTCTCTTTCGTTGCAATCTCGC
>CAUZJF010000349.1:0-2963 GCA_963579975.1 Dehalococcoidia bacterium | reverse complement strand
CTCTCCTCGATCAACTGCTCCACGGACTGGCCGGACGGGATCATCGGGAAAACGTTTTCCTCTGCCCGTATCACGAAGTCGAGCACGACCGGTCCCGGGTGGTCGCGTGCTTCCTGAATGGCTCCCTCAAGCTCGTCTTCGCTCGTGACTCTGATTCCCTTTATGCCGTACGCCTCGGCCAGTTTCACGAAGTCCGGGTTTCCGGTGTAGCTGTTTGCGTAGAAGTTCTTGTTGAACACCATATCCTGCCACTGGGTGATCATCCCGAGCATATTGTTGTTCAGGATGGCGATCTTCACAGGCAGCTTGTTTTCGGCGATGGTCGCGAATTCGGATAGCGTCATCTGAATGCCGCCGTCTCCGGCAAACGTCCAAACCTCTTTATCCGGGTGCGCGAACTGAGCGCCCATGGCCGCCGGGACCTCGTAACCCATTGTGCCGAGACCACCGGATGTGAACCAGGAGTTGGCGTTCTTGAACTGGTAGTGTTGCGCCGCCCACATCTGATGTTGGCCAACGCCGGTGACCACGAGGGCCTCGCCTTTCGTGGCGTCCGAGATCGCCTTGACCACCTGCTGGCCGAGTAAATCATCGGACTCGCGAATCCTGAGCGATGGATGTTCCGCTTTCAGGTGCTCGATGTGCTGGACCCACTCGGTGTGTGTCGTCTGGTTGACCATCGGGTTCAACTGGTTGAGAACGGCACGCACGTCGCCCAGTACTGGCGCTTCGACCTTAATGTTCTTGCCGATTTCCGCAGGGTCGATGTCGATGTGAATTTTTTTCGAGTTAACGGCGAATCGTTTGGTGTCGCCCGTGATTCGGTCGTCGAAGCGGGCTCCGATGTTAACGATGAGATCCGCCTGGTCCAGCGCGAGGCTTGAGTAAGCCATGCCGTGCATGCCCGGGAAGCCAGTGCTGAGCACATGGTCGTCCGGGAACGAGCTGATCCCCAGCAGTGTTGTGATGACCGGGATCTGGGCGTTCTCCGCCAGCTCACGGAGTTCGTCAAATGCACGCGAGATGATGACGCCGTGTCCGGCTAGGATCACCGGCCGTTCCGCTTCATTGATCAGTTTTGCGGCGGCAGCCACTTCGTCTTCGTCTGCTGTAGTCGGCGGGTTGTAGCCGCGCAGTGAGACCGGCTTGTCGTACTCGGCCTCATCGAACTCGATCTCCGCCGCCTGGACATCGCGCGGGATGTCGATAAGGACCGGACCGGGACGACCGGTCCGGGCGATATGGAACGCTTCCTTGATGGTGGCCGCGAGATCGCGCGTGTCCATCACAAGGTAGTTATGTTTGGTGACCGGCAGGGTAGCGCCGGTGATGTCGGTCTCCTGGAAGGCATCGCTGCCGATCGCCCCACGGTTAACCTGCCCGGTGATCGCAACGATCGGGGCGGAGTCCATCATCGCCGTGGCCAGCCCCGTAATGAGGTTGGTCGCGCCGGGACCGGATGTCGCCATGCAGACGCCGACCTTACCGGAGGCGCGTGCGTAACCGTCGGCAGCCAGACTGGCCCCTTCTTCGTGGCGTACAAGTACGTGGCGCAGCTCCGGATAACTTCCGAGCGTTGAATAGAGCGGCAAAATCGCTCCGCCCGGAAGTCCGAATATCACGTCGACGCCCTCGCGAACGAGAGCCTCACAGACTATCTGGCCACCTGTCTTAAGCATCATTACCTGTCTTCCGGGCCTTCCGGACCCGGTCTTAATCCCCTCTCCCAGCGGGAGAGGGCCTAGTTTATTTCAAGGGCTGAGGGAGAACCTCATCCAATCTTTTGGGCCGTTGAGACCCTGTCAATATTCGTTGGCAATGTCCGCCGGATATTTGTCTCCTTTCCCCTGGCGGGAGAGGGCCCCAAACCACTCAAAGCATGAGGGGGATCAGTTGTGAACATCCCGGAGTCAGAAGTCACACAAAAAAAGCCCCGCCCCTCAAAGGACGAGACTTACTCCCGCGGTACCACCTTTATTGCCCCGCTGGTGTGAACACCAATCAAGACCACTCAATGCCGTTAACGGAGGCTTCCGTCCAACCCTGTTGGTCTCATCGATGATCGAGACGTTCAGGTCAGAGGCTCAGGGGCGAGTTCCCAATTGTCGGGCGCCGGTTCACACAACCACCGGCTCAGCCCTTTAAATCAGTACTACTCCCCGTCAAAGCGTGTACCACTAATTCTATCGGCACGCCATAAGTGCCGTCAACGAATTTCGTAATCCGAACCTGCCGGGCAAGCCGGGCGCAACGTCATCTCGGCGAAATCAAGGTTAGCGCCCTGAAGCGAACGACAGTATCCCGAAGCACGGCACAATACCCTGTGGCGAACGACAGCGCCCCAGGCCCTCGAAGGGTGGGATACAGCAACCACACGCGACTCTGGCCCGGGAATTATCGCCTTGTCGCACTCGGCCAGTGGTATCCTGCCGACTCCTCGTAATAACCGTGGGCAACCCATTTTGCCTACATCCGGCCAACGTGACAGGAGCCTTTTTGAGCGACGCAGCCGATATCCGAAATTTCAACTGGGACGACTTTGACGCCGTTTTCGCAACGCGGGCTGCGGTGACCGGCATATCCGATGCGGACGCCGACGAAGAGCGCTCGCATTTCCGGGCGCGGCTTGAGCTACCCGGGGCTGATCCACTTGATAACGTGTTCATCGCCGAGAAATCGGCTGAGATTGTCGGGGGCGCCATCGCCGCGGTAGAGCCGGCCATCGATCGCGCCGTTGGCGAGTTCGGCGTGATTCAAAGCGCCATCGGTCAGGGAATCGGCCGATTGCTGCTGGCCCGACTGGAGCAACGTGCGCACGACGCCGGCGTGGCGGTCCACCAGGTGAACGTCCACCACACCAATACGCGGCTGCGGTCATTCATGGACTCTGCGGGCTACCGCCAGATTCGGATATTTAATGAGTTGAAGTACCGGCCAGCACCGGCCTACCTTGAGGGCGACTA
>CAUZJF010000348.1:0-2966 GCA_963579975.1 Dehalococcoidia bacterium | reverse complement strand
TCATCGTGTCACACCACCAGAACTAGTGTCGATGTCGGCTGCTCTGCAACTCGAGCCCGACAAGTTACTCGGTCAACGCGGCGACCAGCTTGACCATTAGTGCACCGAGTTCTTGTGCCTCCGGCTCTGTCAACGCCGCCTCCGCCTCGGAAAAAAATAGGTCCGTCGTCGATTCGACCTGCTCACGCAGGGCCGTTCCAGCCGCGGTGGGAGAGTAAGCTTCGTCAGTTTCTGCAACCCAGCCCTTGGCCGCCAGGCGCTCGACGGCAGCCTGGTAGACTTCGCGCGCCTGTCCCCGGAACGCCAGCTCCGTCGACAACTCTTCCAGAGTTTTCCGCTCGCCTCGCCAAATCGAAGTGAACAACTCCCAATCCTCACCGCCCACTTCGTGCGCTTGCCAAGCAGCAAGGTGCGAATCGTCACGGAAGGCGTTCAGGCAGGAGAGAGAGTAGTCGACCTTGGTAATCGGTACTGCAGCATCTGGAGGTGAGAGTCGACGCGCCCGCGTCAGGCACCAGGTGCCGGGCGGAGTCGCAGCGCCGTCAGCGGCATTCACTATGCGGCCCAGCAGTTCCTCCATGCGGTTCATTTCGTTGGCAGGCAAAGGCTGCATTGTTGAGTGATACGCGCGCAGAGTTCGCAGGATCGATAGTCCTTGCGCGCGACCACTTTCAGTAAGCCGGAACTCTGACGACGGTTGAGCTTCTAGCCAGCCTCGAGCCCTCAGGGACTCAAGCCGCTGGTCAGACACCGACGGAGCTGAGTACGGGTTACGCTTCCGGAGTTGAGCCGTGGAAATCGCTTCGGGGTCGTAGGAGAGCGCCGTGATCAGTTGATACCATATTGGCTGTTCAAGCCCTATCTCCTGGTTGATGCTCCTGATCGCCGAACGATACTTGGCACCGAGCGCCAGCTGAACCTCCACGGCGACATCCCATAGTTTCGACATTGGAACTCCTGTTTAAGCGATTACGTTTCGGGTTATCAGCCCTGACTGTACACAGGCGAGCAGGCAGCGCCAAGCATGGTCAGTGAGCTAAGCTCTTGCCGACCGCTCCCGTCTTCGGGGGACCTCCAGCCCTCTGATGCAGCCTGCGCTGGAACGGGCGCTGGGACGCCGGGGGCTGCTAAAGGCGTAAAGGGCCAGTGGCGTGGCCGCTCGACGGGCTACGGCGTCCACAAACACTCCCACGACACACCCCCAGACGCTCACCGCAGCAACACTAAAGCCCCCTTTCTGGTCGGCCACCCCGGTTCGTCCGCTTAACTCCCCTTTTTTCTGGCGCGGGTCGTTCCGCCACCCCACTTCTAGACAAGTTCGGCAAGCGGTGTCGCTATTGCCGGTGTAAGCTCACCTGCATGTCTAACAGCACGCTCCAAGCCCTCTTCTGGGTCGCCGGTATCAGCTTAGGTCTAATCGTCGCTATAGCCGTTGGTGGTGGGACACTTGGTGCGATTATCGGGGCGACTGTGGCATGGAGTACCAGGTTGATGCTCAAGCGGTGGCACGAGCGGTCTCACTGAGCCTCATCTTGACGGGCGGCACAGGCTGTGCCTGAGCTACGCGTAAGATAGTCGCCACGATGACCACCCCCATGCAGCCATCATCGCCGCTAGTATCGCTGTTGCCGGCGTCGTGGCAGGGGCCATCCTGGTGTCAACCAGCGTCATTTGCGCCTTAGACTATGTCCTGGCCGTTGTAGCGGGGTCATATCCTGCTTTCGCGCGGAGGCAGTAGTGACCGTATCTCGCATCAACTCGGAAGGCCTTTTCGAAATCCTCGGGCCGGTCCAGGTTCCAGGCGTCGCGAGAGGCGAGGGCGATCTTGCTCCAAGCCTTAGTCCGGCTTACATCCTCAAGCGCGATCTCGGAAGCGGCACCGTGCGATACGCTGTCATCCTCGGCGAGGGACTCGGCCGCCGAGGACTGATGGACCTCCTCTACGCCCTCGCCCCGTACAAGTCTCACGGTCCGGACTGCTTCGCCAGAGTGCTGGACAA
This sequence comes from Dehalococcoidia bacterium, assembly GCA_963579975.1. Classification (GTDB taxonomy): domain Bacteria; phylum Chloroflexota; class Dehalococcoidia; order Lucifugimonadales; family CAUZJF01; genus CAUZJF01. The sequence goes on along the minus strand of CAUZJF010000348.1, from coordinate 966 downwards.
CTGGCGCTTGCACGACAGGGCCCTGACCAGCTCCGGGTCGGAAAACCTGCTTCGCCAGCACGCCGATAGCCTGAAGCTGAGCTGGCAGGTTTTTACCAGCCATCGTGACGTATTCGTCGAGGTGTTCGAAGACGAGACGGAGAGCACTCGCGTTGTCCCCGTCATCACCTGGGAGAAAGGTCAGAACGCGGCCCGGGGATGGAATCTTGATGTCCTTGATAACACCTTCGTCTCGTTTATCCAGGGATCGATCCCGATGTTCAAGCAACGCGACGGGTCAGGCCTGAGGATGGACTCACTCGTCGGCCTCATCTCGATTCCATACTTTCTGCCGAAGCTGCATAGGAACTGGCGGCCCTGGCAGTCCCTTGTCAGAAACGGCAAGTCGAACTACGTCGGTCCAGCATCGGTACCCGTAGTCGCCCTCATGCATCGGCGGGCAATCCTCAACAGCCGCATCATTCTTGCCGCAGAGGAGCTTGCGTTCGAAACCTAGTGGAGGTCATGCATGGACGAGAAACTTATCCTCTATACAACCAACGGCTGTGACATCTGCGACCGCGCCCGGGCCGACCTCGTCGCCGAGGCGATCGAGTTCGAGGAACGCAACGTGATGGAGAACAAAGCCTGGTTCGACGAGGTCCTGAAGCACACGATCTTCGTGCCGATGGTGGTTCGCGGCGACCAGATAGAAATCGGCTGGCGCGGAGCGGTGGGTTGAGAGATCACCTGAGCCGAGTCGTGGACTCGACAGAAAAGAGAATGCGGGCGAGGTTGGAACCTCGCCCGCATTCTCTTCATGAAACGTCGTATCGTCAGTGAGCCGCGGGGGCAGGCTCCTCGACGCCAATTGCTTCTCGCAGTGCCTGCTTCGCCTGGCCTATCTGCCTCAGGGACGGTAGGAAGTCCTTCTCCCCCGCTTCCTTACGGTCGTACACCTTCTCGCCGTTGATGTAGACCTCGAAG
>CAUZJF010000347.1:0-2979 GCA_963579975.1 Dehalococcoidia bacterium | reverse complement strand
TCTTCGGGCACGAGAAGGGGTCGTTTACCGGGGCGACCGAGAAGCAGGTTGGGAAGTTCGAGCAGGCCGACCGGGGGACCATCTTCCTGGACGAAGTTGGCGATATGAGTCTCAAGACCCAGGCCAAGGTGCTGCGGGTCTTACAGGAGGGCGAGGTCGAGCGCCTTGGCTCTTCGCGGACGCTCAAGGTCGACGTCCGCGTCCTGGCCGCGACCAACAAGGACCTCGAGAAGGCCATCGAGGAGAACGAGTTTCGTGAGGACCTGTTCTTCCGCCTGAGCGTGATCCCGATCCATGTGCCGCCGCTCCGGAAGCGTGCCGAAGATATCCCGCTGCTCATTCAACACTTTACCGAGCAGTTTGTCCGCGAGAACAACTTCAAGCCGAAGCCGTTCACCGCGGCGGCCGTCGAGGCGCTGTCCCGTCAGCACTGGAGGGGCAACATACGGGAGCTACGAAACTCAGTCGAGAGGCTTCTCGTCATGACCAGTAGTCCCGCGGTCGACGCACCTGAGGTGCAGTCTGTGCTGCGAATCGATGACCGCCGGGTCGTCGCCGGCGACGCGGCGGGAAATGCGAGGACGCTTCGCGAGTTCAAGGAAGCCAGTGAACGCAGCTTCCTGGTCGGGAAGCTGCGGGAACTGGGGTGGAACATCTCCAAGACCGCCGAGGAAATCGATACGCCACGGAGCAATCTCTATAAGAAGCTCGAGCAGTACAATATCTCGCAAGAGTCCGACGGGTAAGCAAAGCTGAAAAGGCCACGCACGGCGTGGCCCCGCGAGGCCCGGCGTGGGGCAGCGGGTCCCCACTAGGGCAGAGCGAGGGGTTTGGGGGCGAAGCCCCCATTTGATATTTGACATTTGACATTCCGCCGTAGACAGCCAGACGACCGCCGCGCGTGTTCACTACGGTGAGCACGCGGGGAGGAAAGTCCGAACTCCGTAGGGCAGTGCGCCGGGTAATCCCCGGTCAGGGTGACCTGAAGGAAAGTGGCACAGAAAACATACCGCCAGCCTTCGTCCGAAAGGCGAAGGCGGGTAAGGTTGAAAAGGTGCGGTAAGAGCGCACCGCGCTCGCTGTAAGGCGAGTGGCAGGCCAAACCCCGCACGGAGCAAGACCAAATAGGGAGGCGTTTGAGGGTGGTCCGCCTGAGGCCTCCGGGTAGGTCGCACGACCCCGCCAGCAATGACGGGGCTAGAGGACTGGTCGTCACCTGCCGCTGTTGCGAGTGATCGTGATGGTGGTGGGCACAGAATTCGGCTTACGGTAGTTCTACGGCGGAACCTATTCCCAGCGCTTACATTCTCGGGCGCCGGGAGGTCGGGGGCCGGGCTATGCCCGGCGTCGGGGGACTTCGCTGCGCTCGTCGTCACCGTTGTGTAGTTGAGATGGAGATTCGATGACCAAACGAGTCGCATTGATCGTCGCCGCCGCCTTGCTGATCGGTGGTCTCTTCTCCCAGTTCGGGCCCGGTCCAGACATTCTGGCTCCGGCGCTCGACGCGCAGCGGCGCGTTCCTCGGAGAGCTGATGAGCCACCACTGACCGTCGAGCAATACACACCTCGCTCAACCCTGGTTGTCGACGAGCATCCGGTCCCGCGCGCGAAGTTCCCGGTCGTCGACATTCACAGTCATCACTGGCAGCTGTCCGCGTCGCAGTGGTCGACGACCATCTCGGAGATGGATGAGCTCAACCTGCAGGTGCTGGTCAATCTGAGTGGCGGGTCGGGCAGTCGCCTGAGAAGCTTCATCGCCACTGTCCGCGAGAGTCCGAATCCAGATCGGATGGTCTTCTTCGCGAACCTGGACTTCGATCGAGGGGTCTATCCAGGCTTTGGCCAGCGGGCCGCCGACCAGCTCGAGAACGACGTCCAGGCCGGCGCGGTAGGCCTCAAGTTTTTCAAGAACTTCGGAATCGATGTCACCGACCAGGAGGGCGGCCGTGTGCCGGTCGACGATCCCGAGCTCGACCCGGTGTTTCGGAAGTGTGCGGAACTGGGGATTCCGGTGCTGATTCACGTCGGCGAGCCGTCCGAGTTTTACCAGCCAGTCGACGAGCACAACGAGCGCTGGCTCGAGTTGACGCTCCGGCCCGGTCGGCGTATGCCGCCCTCTCGGTATCCCACATTTGAGGAGATGATGGCCGAGCGAGACCGGCTGTTTGAAAAGCATCCCGACACGAACTTCATTGCGGCGCACATGGGGTGGCATGCCAACGACCTGGGTCGGTTGGGTGACATGCTCGACCGCCTGCCGAATGTGTATCCAGAGACGGCTGCGATCCTCTATGAGCTGGGGCGACAGCCGCGCGCCGCCCGGGAGTTCTTTATCGAGTATCAGGACCGGGTCATATTCGGCAAGGATACCTACCGCGCGAGCGAGTTCCCCTATTACTGGCGGACCTTCGAGACGGCTGACGAGTATTTTGACTACTACCGCCGCTACCATGCGTTTTGGAAGTTGTATGGAATGGATCTCCCAGACGACGTGCTGAAGAAGTTGTATTACGGCAACGCTCTCAAAGTGGTACCCGGCATTCCTCGGGACCAGTTCCCCGCGCTGTAGTCCACGAGGATCGTCCATGAGCTATCTCGTTACAGGAGGGGCCGGCTTTATCGGCTCCCATGTTGTTGACACACTCGTGAAGTCTGGCGAGAAGGTGCGAGTGGTCGACAACCTGTCGACCGGTCACCGCGAGAATCTGTCACAGCACGCCGGCGGCGCCGTGGAATTCATCGAGGCAGACCTGGCCGATGCGGCTGTGGCCGCCAGCGCCGTCGATGGGGTCGACCATGTCATACACATCGCCGCCATCCCCTCGGTGCCACGTTCGGTGAAGAATCCGATCGCCAGCCATCGAGCTAACGTCGACGCCACGATTCTTCTTTTAGACGCAGCGCGGCAGGCCGATGTGACGCGCGTCGTGTTTGCCAGCTCGTCGTCGGTCTACGGCAATTCTCCGACTCTTCCGAAAC
>CAUZJF010000346.1:0-2991 GCA_963579975.1 Dehalococcoidia bacterium | reverse complement strand
AACCAACCCTAGCTTCGCGATCGTCCTGGACGGGAATGTGATCGGCAACTTCCACTTCAACGTCGATCTGAAGAACAAGATCGCCGAGATCGGTTACACGATCGGCCGGCCTCACTGGGGGAAAGGCCTGGCCCCCGAAGCCGCTCGGCACGTAGTCGGGTGGGGGTTCGACAACTACGACGTCGGGAAGGTTTTCGCCAGGGCCCAGGCGCCGAACGAGAGGTCGTGGCACGTCCTGGAGAAACTCGGCATGGTGCGGGAGGGTCTCCTGCGCGGCCACTACCTGGAACATGGAGAGCCGAAGGACTACTACATCTACGGCGTTCTGCGCGACGAGTGGAACACGGGGAGCTAGCGCTCCGGAGGATGCCGGCGCAGCCGCAGTTGTGATGTATTCACTTTTCGAGGAACAGATTACCTTCGAAAGCCATCAGCTGGACCACTATTTGAGTCACAGGGCCGAGAGTTTTGCGGAGTCTCTTACGTACTCTCCGGACATGGAGACGTACCACGTAGGGCCTCAAGAATACTTGGACCTGCTCAGCAGTGCCAAGGAGGGAGTGCAGATCCCAATTGTCGGTAGCCTGAACGGGGTCTCGACCGGCGGCTAGATCGAGTACGCTAGGGAGATTGAGTCGGCGGGAGCAGACGCGCTCGAACTGAACGTCTATTACATCCCCACAGACCCGGACATGGCAGGCACGGAGGTAGAGCAGATCTACCTTGATGTTCTGCACGACGTGAAGGCCAATGTGTCCATCCCGGTCGCGATGAAGCTGAGCCCCTACTTCAGCGCCGCGGCCCACATGGCCCGTCGCCTGAGCGAGGCAGGGGCCGACGCGCTGGTCCTTTTTAACCGTTTCTATCAGCCGGACTTCGATCTGGATACCCTGGGAATCGTGCCTCACCTTGTGCTCGGCAGGCCCTTCGAGATGCGCCTCCCTCTGAGATAGGTCGCCATCCTGTTCGGCCGGGTGTCGTCGGACTTCGCCATAACAAGCGGCGTTCGCAGCCACGAAGACGTGCTAAAGGCGATGATGGCCGGCGCAAAGGTAGCGATAATGGCCTCGGAGCTACTCGAGAACGGCGTCCACCGCATCGGCGAGATTCTCGATTCCATGGCGCGCTGGATGGAGGAAAACGAGTACGAGTCCGTAGCTCAGATGCAAGGTAGCATGAGCCAGAAGAACGTGGCCGAGCCCGCCGCATTCGAACGGGCCAACTACATGAGGGTCCTGGGGTCCTATTGAATACCGCTCCGGGATGTGGGGCTTTGCACCAAAAGTCGCGACACGGGGCCGTGGTTCGACGGGCTCTCCACGAGCGCGGATACAATTCACCGCTCGTCCTGAGCTTGTCGAAGGACAAATGCAGACGGCAAGACCATTTCTTGTGCAAAGCCGGGATGCGGCGGTAGGGCAGTGTTACGGCAACCGATCGAGGATTGATCTAGCGCGTGTTACCATACGATGACCTCCACACCGCACAAAAATGAGTAGGATTGCGAACATGGTTAGGTCTCAGACAGACATGCGTAAGGAACCGATCAGGCGTGTTGTCGCTCTCGGCGAGAGCACGACGTGGGGCTATTCGGTTTCCGAAAAAGACAAATGCTGGGTCAACCAGGTTGTTCGAATGCTCGTTGAGTTTCAGGGGGATGAGATCGAATTGTTCAATCAAGGGATTGGGAGCAACGTGCTCACTCCAGAATGCCCGTCCTACGAATACTCCGCGAAACCATCAGCCTTAGAACGGTTAGACGAGGAACTGGTAGTTCTTGAACCCGACATGGTGTTCTTGTCATACGGACTTAACGATTCACGAGGTGGAACGTCGCCGGAAGTCTTCCGTCGAGCCTACCAGGAGCTTATCGATCGTATTCGTAGGAAAATCGATCCCACTATTGTGATCGTGAATACTTACTACATGCACGAGATCAAATACACGAACAGCGCGTACTGGAATCAGAGCAGCTACGACCTAACTGAGGTTTACAATCTCGTAATACAACAGATCGCGGTGGAGAACGGCCTGGTGCTGGCGGATGTCTACTCCGCGGAGAAAGGGGTGGACTGGATCATTGACCAGGATCACTGCCACCCGAACGACCTGGGACATAGAATCATCGCAAATCGCGTCTTTGAGGCCATTGTCCGCAACTGTAGTTTCGTAGCACGACAAATGCCTCAAGAATCGTTGGCTCGCCCGTTCAAAGACACCTACGGAAATGGCCCAGATAAGCCAGGGCCGTGATAGACGAACTGAGGAAGCTCTCCCTCGGGATTCGGAGATTGCTAGAAGGGCGCCGCGCGTTAAGTCGGTGTTGTGGCGTCTAGGCCTATGCACCGCCCATCGGGGGCAACCTCGTCCTTCCAGACATAGGGCCGCGGCAGAGGCCCCTCGCCGCAATCCGCCAACAGCCTACTAGTGTGCGTGAGCCAGCAAGCCACGCCTGTTTCAAAAGCCGGTCCCTTGCGGACGGCCCTATGTGATATACTTCACATGGTGACAGCACTCTGTGCCCGCTTAGGTTGCACTAACGCACTCCTCGGACTTCCTCTGGACTCCCGCTAAGCCCTCTGGACCGCCCCCGGACTCGGATAGGTGTTTTGGCCTCTGTGACCAGACTTGTCAACTATTCCTGAAGAGGTAGATTACCGATGACTACGAGCACGACGAAGCAGGGCCTCGACTTCAGAGGTCGCAGTGAACGATAAGCCAGGCAACACACAGGCGTCGAAAGACTCCCACTCGACGCCCCCGACGTACCGCCGGAGAAGAAGCAACCGCAACGACCACCGCCCACTCGGAAACAACGGGCAGAGGCCACCTGCACCGCCGGTACCGTCATCCGACGACCTGACGCGGGACCAGCAATTCGGCAGTCTGCGCGTATCCCGACCGGTCTCCTCCGCCCTTAAGGACCTGGGCTACGCCGCGCCCACGCCGATCCAGGAGCAAATCATCCCAGCCATGCTGGAAGGGAAGGAC
>CAUZJF010000345.1:0-2994 GCA_963579975.1 Dehalococcoidia bacterium | reverse complement strand
TGTCGAAGAGGCACGGGCTATCTACGACCTGCGTCTGCCACCCGCGCAGGCAGACCCAGACGCGGTACTGCAATTGGGCGGCCCCGCAGCCGAATTCCAGGGATCTTTCCACGGTCTAGCATTGATTGAGGAATTCAAGCCGGGGTCAGGCGTCGGAGAGCTTGCGGCCGCAGGTGTCGGCGTAGAAGAGCGGAACGTTGACGTACTGATCGTGTCAGGCTTCTATCCTATCGACTCAGGCCCGGTGGCCTTCCAGTTCCGGTACATCTACGAGCATCCGAACTGGATGCTGTTCCGCGTCCTGGTCAAGGAGCCAGACCTTACGACTATCGAACCTCACCACTGCATTCAGTGGCTGCTAACCCGGGAAGTGATGGACCCCTCTCTCTGCTTCCAGAAGTAGCTCGCCGCAAACTCGTCGTACAGCGCCTATTCCTTACGGGCTCCAGTAGTCTGGGCGCTGGCTGGCGGATTGCCGTGCCAATACCACCACGTTACAATGTTGTAAGTGGCACCAAGGTGCGCAGTTCGCTGGACGAGACACTGCGGCGCCACCTGTTTTTGAACGGCAGCCAGTCGTACCGTGATCATGCCCCCATCGTCTAGTGGACTAGGACAGCGGCCTTTCAAGCCGTAAACACGGATTCGAATTCCGTTGGGGGCACTTTCCAATTCCGAACACATTACCGAGTTGTTTCGAACGGCGAACGTTCTTTCTCGCTTTAGCATGTCGATTCCTGTCGCCGGCGACCGCGGGCGCTGAAGTATCAGGACATGTCGGACCAAAAGACACTAGATCTAGTCAGCGCTCTCAGGCGGGAGCTCAACCGGCACAATCACTTCTACCACGTGTTGGACCGGCCTGAGATCAGTGACGCTCAATATGACGAGTTGACACGGGAGCTGAGGCGGCTGGAGGCCGAGCACCCGGAGATCGTGACACCTGACTCGCCGACCCAGCGGGTCGGAGCCGAGCCCGCCAAAGGGTTCCAGCACGCCGAGCATCCGGTCCCCCTTTTGAGCTGGGGCAACGCCTTCGACGAGGAAGAGTTTGTCGCGTGGCACACGCGCGCGGGCGCCCTGATCGAAGGCACCTCCTTCGACCTGGTCTGCGAGTTGAAGTACGACGGACTGGCCGTCGCGTTGACCTACGAGGACGGGAGATTCGTCCGAGGAGCCACCAGAGGTAACGGTGCGGTTGGCGAAGACGTCACTCTGAACCTGCGAACGATCAGAAGTGTGCCGCTGACCGTGCTTGGCGACGCTCCGCCTAGGTTCGAGGTGCGTGGGGAGGTGTTGTTCCCCAAGCCCGAGTTCCACAAATTCAACGACGAGCGCGTAGCTCAAGGCCTTCCGACTTACGCCCATCCCCGAAACACCGCTGCCGGCTCCGTCCGGCAGCGGGACCCGCGGGTTACGGCCGAGCGCCGGCTCGACATCTTCATCTACAGCCTGGGCTACGCTGAAGGAGCCGAAATCCCGGACAACCACTGGGACACGATGGCGTACCTCAGTCGGCTGGGATTCAAAATCAACCCGAACAACCGGCTCGTTGCGAGGCCGGAGGAGGCCCTCTACTACTACCGCGAATGGCTCGAGAAGTGGGAGAACCTCGACTACGGGTGCGACGGAGTGGTCGTGAAGGTCAACCGGTTCGACCTGCAGCAGCACTTGGGCGTCGTCGGCCGAGAGCCGCGCTGGGGCATCGCATACAAGTTCCCAGCAACGCAGTCTGTGACGAGGCTCGCGGATATACGGGTAAACGTCGGCCGGACCGGTGCGATCAACCCCTACGCGGTCCTGGAGCCGGTCGACATCGCCGGTGTGACCGTACGGCAGGCGACGTTACACAACGAGGACTACATCCGCACGAAGGACCTACGCGTCGGAGACTGGGTGGTCGTCGAGCGGGCCGGCGAGGTGATCCCGCAGGTCGTGACGGTGCTGACGGACCGGCGCTCCGGCGATGAACGCGAGTTCAAGATGCCTACGACGTGTTCGAGTTGCCGCCAACCTGTCCTGCGAAAGGAAGGGGAGTCGGGGACCTTCTGCGTCAACGCTGCGTGTCCTGCGCAGCTTGTCCGACTACTGGAACACTTTGTGGGCAGAGGCGCGATGGACATAGAGGGTCTGGGCATCAGCCAGACGACAACCCTTCTCAAGGAAGGCCTGATAAAAGACGCCGCCGACCTCTATTCACTGCGGGCCGAGGACCTGATCAAGCTGGACCGTATGGGAGAGAAGAGCGTCTCGAATCTACTGGCGGCGATAGAGGAGAGCAAGAACAGGCCGCTCTCCAGTGTCCTCGTGGGGCTTGGCATCGCGCACATAGGCTCGGAAGTTGCCGAGCTCCTGGCTCGGAACTTCGGTTCAATCGATGCGCTGATGGCGGCAACGGAGGAGGACCTCGAGGCGATCCCATCCGTCGGGCCGAAGATCGCCGCTAGCGTGGTCGCTTACTTCGCCAACGAGTCCAACAGGAAAATGATCGAGAAGCTTCGCGCGGCCGGGGTGCGGCCGGAAGACGAGGGGTCGCCTGCGCTGGCGGACAGGTCGTTGGCAGGATTAAGGTTCGTGGTGACCGGTCGGCTGGAGCAATTCAGCCGCTCCGAGATCGAGGAGAAGATCAAACAACTTGGCGGCGCGGTTGGAGGCAGCGTAAGCGGCCGCACCGACTACCTGGTTGCCGGCGAGGACGCAGGCTCCAAGCTCTCCGACGCCCAACGACGCGAGGTACCCATCGTGAACGAACAGAGGTTTCTCGATCTGGTGGAAGAGAGACGCAAGGCCGAAGGGGCGATCTGAGCCGTTAAGCGCAAGCGGGTAGTAGACGTAACGGAGTCCGGTCCTGTCCGGTCTGGTGGTCAACTACGAGGTGCAGCGATATACGTCAGCGAACTGGGTCTCCTGAACTTCCGCAACTACGAGAGGTTGGAGCTGCGCCTCGAACCCGGCGTCGCGTTCATTGAAGGCGGAAATGGACACGGCAAGAGC
>CAUZJF010000344.1:0-3008 GCA_963579975.1 Dehalococcoidia bacterium | reverse complement strand
CCTGCTCCATGGGGGCTACCTCTACTTCGCTCCGAACGACGGAGTGGTCCGGTTTCCATTGCCCGACGGAAGCCTCGAGCCTTCCGGCCCCCCCCAGACGATCGTGAGCGGGCTCCCCGACCAGAACAGCCATCGCGCGAAGACGATGGCGATCGACGAGAGTGGCAACCTTTACCTCAATATCGGCTCTCCATCGAACGTGTGCTCCGGCCGCTCCAACGAGGGGATGGACCCTTGTCCCCAGCTCGAGAGGCGGGCTGGAGTATGGCGGTTCGATGCCAATCGGCGCGGGCAACGCCAGACGGATGGAGAACGCTACGCTACCGGCATCCGTAACGCCGTAGCTCTCGGGACGCATCCTACGAACGGAGGCTTGTATGCGGTCGTCCATGGGCGCGACCGCCTGTTCCAGAACTGGCCCGAGCACTTCGATCAGATCGCCGGGGCGGAAAAGCCTGCCGAGGAGTTCATCCGCATCGAACGCGGCGACGACTTCGGGTGGCCCTACTGCTTTTACGACCCATTGGAAGAACGGAAGGTCTTGGCTCCCGAATACGGCGGCAACGGAAGGACGCGCGGCCGCTGCGCCTCAGCCAAGGATCCCATCTTCGGCTTCCCTGGCCATTGGGCTCCGGACGCTCTTCTGTTCTACACCGGGGATCAGTTTCCCGACCGATTCAGGAGCGGAGTGTTCGTGACCTTCCATGGATCTTGGAATCGAGCACCCGAGCCTCAGGGTGGCTACAACGTGACGTTCCTGCCCCTACGGGGGGATGAAGCCAGCGGCCCGTACGAAGTGTTTGCCGATGGATTCCAGCGGATCGGCAGCCGACCCGTAGGGTTGGCGCAGGCCCCGGACGGCTCGATCTACGTGTCGGACAATGCCGGCGGCCGGATCTGGAGAATCCTACACTCTAGGTAGGTGCGGTGCTGGACACGCAGGTCGGTGATGGCACTTTCATCGTCGCGCGCCTCTCGTTGCGCAACGGCCGCGGGCGGCGAGCCGAGCACCAGGGCAAGGGAGAGTGTGCCGATCCGCCGGCTGGTTGTCGCTGTCATGTTCGGTCCTCCAGGGCGGCGCGGTCGGAGCCACACAGCTTTGGCTCGTGAAGGGTGGGTCAAGAGCTTAAGCCCGCCGACACGCGAGCGCGCCTTCTCGATCTCCTGGCGAGGCCGTTTGCCGGGATTCCCTTAGCGGTCGCGGCAAAGCACCGCACCTTGATGGGCCTAAAACCACATCTAGCCGAGCCAATTCAGAACGAGGAACGAGGCATGCACGGACATGCGAGCCGTGCACATGGTGGACGGCGCCGGTCACTGGGTGCAGCAGGAACAGTCTGAGGAAACGAGCCGGCTGTTGATCGAATTTCTGCAGAACGTGTAAGACTGTCACCCGCGTGGGGGGATCGGTTGGTTCTCTTTGAACCAGGACTTCCATGTATTACCCCCGCACGACCCCGGAACTTTACAACGGCAGATTCACAGCCCGACCGGTCTGCGCGCTGCGATGCACGGCCTCCGAGAACTCCATATAATCGACACCGATTTCAAGGGATTCCGTTGTGTTCTCGGCGGTTCCCCGGATCGTGTTGATGAACCGCTCCTCCACCCCCACGCGCCGAAGGCCCGGTTCCTGCGGGGAGTCAGGAATCTCACGGAGCTCGGAGTCGCCGCGGCGTCCGCCGAGGATTCGGCCGCCGTCAATGTGGATGGTTCCCTCGCTGCCGAAGAGCCAGGTCTGATTTCCGCCCGCTAGTCCCGTTGTCGTGCTGACCCTTAGGTGAACCTGTGCCCCGTTGGCGATCTCGTAGAGAATATCCACGTGGTCCGCCCCGCCCTTGGAAACCATCTCTCCGTCCGCAGCGCGTCGATACGGTGCGTGCACCTTGGTCATCGCCATGACCCGCGTCGCCCGCCCCAACAACCGACTCATGCTTTCATAGGTAGACCCCAGGCCCAACGGGATATTGAACCCGTTCAAGTCGGGGTCTACGCGCCAGTGCAAGTCCGCTCCGAACTCGACGAAGCCGCGTCGTCGGTCTGGAGAAGCACCGAGCGTGGCGTCGGATCCCAGCCTGCGGATCTCCGCGGAGAGCAGCTCACCGAGGAATCCATCTTCGATCAGTCGTCTCAAAGCGGCTTGGCCCCGGCCCACGACGAGCTGGCAGACCAAGTCCGGGTGGCGACGCGCCGCCTCCAGCATGTCTCTGGCCTCTCGTGCGTTCATGGCCATGCGAGACTGGCACAGCACGTGTTTCCCCTTCTCGAGCCCCTCCAGGGTCAGGATGCGGTGCATGTAGGGCGGGGTGCCGATCATGACGGCGTCAATGCCCTCGTCCTCCAGCAATTCCCTCCAGTTGGCATAAGCCGTCCGAATGTTGAAGGCCTCTGCAACTCTCTGACTGGAAGCCAAGCTGCGATTCGCCACTGCAACGACCTCGCATCCCGGGATCTGTCGAAAGTTCGGAAGCTGGGCCCTTTGCACGATACCGCCCGCACCCACGATGCCGACGCGAACAATGGCCTGTGCAGACTGCATCGTCTTCATCTTGTGCCCCGTGCCGATACTCTTGGCACCGAAATCCTTGGCCGCCAATCCAGCCGCCAGTGGAAGCGCCCCAACGCCGAGAAACTCGCGACGGTTCAATCCGGTGCTCCGGTGCCTTTCAGGTCCTTGCCTCATTCGTCTTCCTCCAAGCGATCCGGGGGATTTCTGACGCTGTGCTAACCCAACTGGCCCCTGCGGCTCTTTCGAGGAACAGGCCTTCGCGGAGGCGGATTCCCCCCACGAAGGCTCTTCGGTGTGCTCGGTCTCACACAGTTAGTTGGCTAGAGGGTCGGGCCGAACCTGGAACTTGATCATCCCAGGCTTGACCCCCCTGCCGCCCTCGATGTGCCACGTGACCGCCGCGCCGTAGGTCGCCCACGCGCCGCGACCCTTCCACCCGCCGTCCGGGTCGTCGATACGACCGTCGAGCCCGCGGCTGAAGAAGCCCTGCGGATACGGC
>CAUZJF010000343.1:0-3013 GCA_963579975.1 Dehalococcoidia bacterium | reverse complement strand
CTACGCTCGATACCCCCGGGCGACGACGCCCGTAGGATGGTTGGGGAACCCTGTGAGCACTGTCACCTGGTGCCCGGCCGCGGCCCAGCGGTCCGAAAGCTCCGAGACTCGAGCCGCAGGTGCCCCCATCTCCGGCGGAAAGTACTGCGATACGTAGAGGATCTTCAAACTGTCTAGTAGTGGCGTAGTTTGAACGCGATCTTCAGGCCCAGCGCCTGCCACCGCTTGAGCCGACTCCGCCTGTATTCGTCCCACTTAACGGAATAGTCGCGGAAGATACCCTCGCCGGTTAGCCTTTGCATTACGTCCAGTTGGACTATGTGCAGTGCGTGATAGAACGGGCTGGCCAACATCTTGAGCCGCGTGCCGGACTGCTCGTACAGGGACCAGAAGCCCGTGTCGTAGGTTAGCAGGTTGAACTTGAGTGTATCGACAGTCTTGGCGAAAAGGTTCTCGGCTTTCCGGTCACCTGTAGCCAGGAAGTAGTCGTAGACCCCCCAACTGGCCCAAATAAAACCGTTTAGGATATGGGTCGGAGGGGTGACGATGTACTCCTCGAGCCAGGTGTCGCCGTGCTCGTCGATGAAGGCGACTCCCCCCTCGTCAACCGGCGCCACCATCGCGCCAAACGCGCGCTCTGCGGCATCAAGGTAGGCGCCGTTGCCGGTCTCTGCATGCGCCCGCACGAGCAACGATATGCCCTGTCCTTGAGCCAACGCCGAGTACCAGGGAGCTCTCAGAGTAGATCGGTACTCCCAGTCGAATTGGTGGTTCCAGACCCATTGACCTTGCGAGTTGGTCTGGAGGGTGGAGACCAGCCAGTCAGCCGCCTTCAGGAATGCTACTTCTCGTTCCGGCTCTTGGGTCCGGCGATAGAGATCGTAGTTACCAAGACCGTATTGGGCGACCGCAATCGGGTTGTACTGGAGCCCGATCTGGCCGCGATAGTTGAGCAGCGGCACGCCAGCTTCGTCAAAAGGTCCGTCGTAGTTGGCCTTAGACGCGAAGAACATGTAGTACTCGCCCAGAGCGTCCTTCTGCAGGTTTTCGTTGGCGACGGGTTCGTCGTGCCAGAAGGTCAGCTGGCTCTTCGCCGGAGTGAGGTACGCTGAGAAGACCCGCCGATAGTAGTTAAGGCGTTGGATTAACGCCATCTCTCCACCTTCGATTCGTGCCGAGCTGCCGGTCAACTCGGTCCCCAATTCTGAATGATCTCAGCGATGCGTTCGGCAGCGCGCCCGTCCCAAAGCTCCGGAATTCCGCCGCTCTTGGCTTTTCCTTCGAGGATCAATGCCACCTCGGCCTCCAGCCTCTCTAGGTCCTGTCCTACGACCGTATTCGTGCCCACGGTTTCGGTAACCGGACGCTCAGTGTTCTTACGGAGCGTGAGACAAGGGACCCCTAGATAAGTCGATTCCTCCTGAACGCCGGCCGAGTCGGTGATCACCAGGGTCGCCTTGCTTTGTAGTGCGAGAAAGTCGAGGTAACCAAGCGGGTCTGTCAGCCGCAGGCCGGTGGATTGTGGTTCGTGCCCGCCCGCGACGATCATCTTGCGGGTGCGTGGGTGTACGGGAAATACGAGCGGGACGTCTGTGCCTATTCTGTCGAGCGTATGAATTAGGTCTCCAAGGGCTTCCTGGTCGTCGACGTTGGAGGGGCGGTGCAGAGTCACTACGCCAAAAGCTTCCCCGTCGCCGGGCCGGATCGGGCCCAGTCCGCCGCTGGTCCAGCGGGCCGACGCCTCGGGCAGCAGTCGCACCAGGGTGTCGATCATCACGTTGCCCACGAAATGCACCTTCTCGGGGGCCACGCCTTCGCGGGCCAGATTCTCGTTCCCGTCCAGCGACGGAGTGAAGAGCAGGTCGGCGATCTGGTCAGAGAGCAGCCGGTTTATTTCCTCAGGCATTGTTAGGTCAAAGGACCTGAGGCCCGCCTCGACGTGTCCCACGGGGACCAGCAGCTTCGCGCAGACCAGGGCGCCGGCCAGAGTTGAGTTGACGTCGCCATACACGAGCACGATGTCCGGAGCCCGCTCCAGGACGGTTTGTTCCAGCCGTTTCATCGCTTCGGCCGTCTGTCGCGCGTGGCTTCCCGAGCCGACCTCCAGATTGACGTCAGGGGCCCGCATGCCGAGGTGCTCGAAGAACACGTCGGACATATTGGCGTCGTAGTGCTGCCCCGTGTGGACTAGCGTCTGACGGCCGATCTGGCGTGAGGTCAAAGCTTGAATCACCGGCGCGGCCTTCATGAAGTTGGGGCGGGCGCCGACTACGTGCAGGACATGCATGACGGTTATCGCTGGCGAGTGCGGTATCGTGGCTTTGCGGTCTTTCAGCGATTCACCTTGAGAAGGCTGAAAAGCTCCAAGTTTACGAGATCCGTCCGGTGGCCGACGCGGCGCCGTCGCTGGCCCTGGTGGCCTCTTCTTTCGAGTCGGAGATCCCGTGAAGGGCGGAGGCGATGAATCCTTCCGCGTCGACCTCGACGAACAGGCCGGTCGCTAATGATTTGACAATCGCAAACGTTGCGAGGCTGGTGCTGACCAGGTCTTCCAGACCGACCGGCCAGGAACCTCCCTCGGCGAGTGCGTTGACGAGAGTCTCCCATTCGCCTCGATGTCCTTTGTCCTGGCCCGGCCGCGACGTGTAGGACTTCGTCTTGCCGTTGCTGGTCAGATCCAATCGTCGGAAATCGTCCAGGACAGCGACTTTCTCACCGCCGAAAATTTCGATTCGCTCTTTGGCGACACTCGTGTCTCCGTTCGCGACGTAGGTAATTGTGCCAAGGGCGCCGCTTGCGAACTCAAGGGTGGCTACCACGTTGTCGCCGCGGTAGCGTCCGGCGTCCCGCATGGCGTGAGCCGCTACGCGGACCGGGGGGCCGCCCGCGATGTGGGTCATGAGATCGACGAAATGACAGATTTCGCCTACGATTCGGCCCCCACCTTGCTCCGGATCGTGGATCCAGTGGTTGGGTGGGAGGTACCCGGCGTTGATCCGGCATTGCATGACAA
>CAUZJF010000342.1:0-3019 GCA_963579975.1 Dehalococcoidia bacterium | reverse complement strand
CGTTGAGCTCAACCGAGGCGCGGCTCTCGGTTGAGCTCAACGTGGAGAGGGGCACCGGCTACGCGCAGGCGTCCCAGGGCAACGGGCTACCTATCGGAGTGTTGCCCGTTGACGCGATATACACACCGGTCCGCAAGGTCAGCTACAGCGTCGACAACATTCGGGTAGGCCAGCGCACGGACTTCGAGCGCCTCACCGTCGAGGTATGGACGGACGGCTCGATCACCCCGGTCGACGCGATGAGGCAAGCCGGAACCCTTCTCGTCAACAGCTTCTTCCTATTCGCCAACACCCAGAAGATCGAAGAAGGTGGAGTGGAAGGCGCCCCTGCGCTGAGGATCTCGCCTGAGCATTACAACGTCCCGGTTGAGCGACTGGAGCTGTCGTCTCGGACGCTGAACTGCCTCAAACGGGTAGGTATCGACAAGATCGGTCAGATACTGGAGATGAAAAGGTCCGAGCTGTTGAAAATACGGAACTTCGGCGAGAAGTCCCTCGATGAGTTGTACTCCCGTCTCCGTGAGATGGACCTGCTTCCCCCAGAGCTCGATCCCAACCTCCAAACCAAGACAGAGGATGAAGGCGAAGATGAGCAGAACGTAGACCAGGAACAGTCCGAAGTGACGGACAACGCCGAGGCTGAGGACGAAGGAGAACAGTCGTGAGGCATCGAGTAGCCGGCCGCAAACTTTCACGCCCGACCGCGCATCGGATGGCTATGCTGCGTGGCGCGGTGACGGACCTGCTTCGGCTCGAATCCCTGAAGACTACGGAGGCCAAGGCGAGAGAGATTCGCCGGCTTGCCGAAAAGACGATTACACGCGGGAAGAAAGGGTCGCTACACGATCGGCGTCTCGCGGCCGCCGTGCTCACCGACGAGACCGTTCTACGAAAGCTGTTCGACGAACTTGGGCCACGGTACGGATCGAGGCCCGGCGGATATACCAGGATGTTCAAGCTTGGGCGACGCAAGGGCGACGCCGCACCAATGGCCTTACTGGAGCTTGTGGCCTGACCGCAATCGGTTACAATGCGTCTGGCCATGGTACTGGAGTACGAAGGGACCGAATACAGCGGCTTCCAGGCGCAGGCAGACGCTTCGTCCATCCAGGAGGAGATCGAAAAGGCAATTGAGCGCTTCACCGGCGAAAGGAGCCGCGTAAAAGGGGCAGGCCGTACGGACGCGGGAGTCCACGCTCTGGGGCAGGTGGTGGCGGTCGACACGGAGAGCAAGGAAACTCCGGAAACCTTCGTTCGCGCGCTGAATCACTACCTACCCGACGACATTGCAGTTAAAGGAGCTTTCGCGGTCAGGGATGGCTTCGACCCGCGGCGGGACGCGCTGAGACGCATTTACCGATACGTGATGAGGCTCGGCACTGCACCATCTCCGATTACTCGGAGGACTGAATACCAGATCAGAGAGACCCTCGACACAGAGAGAATGCGAAGAGCGGCAAGATCGTTCGTCGGACAGCATAACTTCTCTCGGTTCGCGGGCCCTCTAGAGCGAGTGGATGCAAGCACGACCAGACATATCTACAGAGCCGCGGTCAGTAAACAGGGCGAGACGGTAACCTTCGAGGTAGAAGGGAACGCGTTCCTGCCTCATCAGGTGAGGCGCATGGTGGGCGCGTTGATTGACATCGGGAGGAAGAAACTATCGACCGGCACGATCAAGTCGCTGCTCGAAGGAAAAGGCGAAGAGATCGTAGCGCACGCTGCGCCGCCACACGGATTGTTCCTGGTCGGAGTGAAATATGGGGAAGGCGAACTAGATGCCAGGATTTGTTAGACCACACCGTACCCGTGCTTCTGATCTGAAGCCGCAGTGGCACGTGATAGATGCGGAGGGAAAGACGCTGGGACGTCTTGGCTCCGAAATAGCGACCCTGCTGCAGGGCAAGCATAATCCGATGTACGTTGCTCACATGAACACCGGCGATTTCGTAGTCGTCGTAAACGCCGAGAAAGTGCGCGTCACCGGCAACAAGCTCGACAAGAAGATGTACTACCGCCACAGCGGGTACCACGGCGGCCTCAAAGAGCAGACACTCTCTGACGTGCTGGCGCGGACTCCTACCCGCGTGCTCAAACAGGCGGTTAAGGGGATGCTTCCCAAGAACTCCGTGGGGCGCCAGATGCTCTCCCGCTTGAAGCTGTACGCCGGGAGCGAGCACCCTCACGAAGCGCAGGTGAACGCCGGCTCTCGGACCACAGATGAAGCGCCTGCGGGTGAGGCATCTGCGGCAGTGAAGAGCGAGTCCGAGGCGACGGCCCTGGAAAAGTCTCCGGTCGCCAACGTCGCGGCGGCCCCTGCCGAAGAGGCGAAGCCGAAGCGGTCGAAAGCGGCCTCGGACGACCAGGACTCAGCCTCCGTGTCTGAGACCGAGAAGAAACCAAAGGCCAGATCGAGGCAGCCGAAAGCGACGGCGACCGATGCCGCTGCGGAGGGCAGCGGCAAAATCGAGGCCAAGGCTGCAGAGGACTCGAAGCCGGCCAAAGCTGAATCGTCAGATGACGCCGTTTCTGAGAAAGAGACCACAGAGAAAACGCAGGAAGGCGAGGAGGCCTAGTTGAACGACCAGCAATACTACTATGCGACCGGACGGCGCAAGACATCAGTTGCGAGAGTCAGGCTCTATATGGAGCGCGGTCCCATAGTCGTTAACGGAAAGCCTATGGAAGAGGCGTTCGGTTGGAAGTCCTGGCGCGACATAATCACCGAGCCCTTCACGGTGACCGAGTCCTTCGACCAATTCCGGGTCGTTGCGAAGGTAACCGGCGGTGGGGTTTCGAGCCAGGCGGGAGCCCTTAAACACGGTATCTCCAGAGCCCTTCTGGTCGCTGATCCCAGCCTGAGGCCACGGCTCAAGCGCGCCGGACTGTTGACCCGGGATGCTCGCGAGAAGGAACGGAAGAAGTACGGACTGGTCCGCGCAAGAAAGGCCAAGCAGTACTCGAAACGTTAGTCTGAGAAGATAGCGTCGAGACAAAGAAGGCGCCTCGATATCGAGGC
>CAUZJF010000341.1:0-3022 GCA_963579975.1 Dehalococcoidia bacterium | reverse complement strand
GTCGACGATGTTGACATCGTAGTCGATGTAGCCACCCGGATGAGACACCCACTGGCCTCCCACCATGAACTGGTAGTCGACGCTCCACCGGAAGGAGTCCCCCATGCAGCCATGCCACCCGGCGATACCGACCCCGCTGGCCACCGCAGCCAGGAGGCTGGTCTCATGCTCCGGGGTGATTTCGCCCTGGGTCCAGATCGGCACTATGAGACTCAGCGACTTGAGCCTTTCGATATCCTCATACGATTCCAGAGAGTCGGATACCTCCACGTCGTAGCCCTGTCCCTCCAGCCAGGGGCCGAAAATCTCAGTGCACTCCTTTGGCGAGTGGCCCGGCCATCCGCCCCAGACCAGTAGCGCAGACTTCTTCATTCTCCTCCCTTGGTAGTTCGCTCATGGCATCGATCGCCACGGCGAAGGAATCGATTTACGCTTCCAAACAACGTGTATCATGGCTCTCGCGCATTTCGCGCCGGCTAATGATAAAAGGTCTGCGCTGGTAGTCAGCCCATATGCATAAGCGAGAATCGGCCTATGAACAAACAACTCAATTGGGGAATCATCGGCACTGGTAAGATCGCGACGGCGTTCGCCAGGGCATTGAAGCACTCCACCCGTGGCAGCCTGCTGGGTGTGGCCAGCAGGACACAGCAGAACGCGGACACATTCGCCGAGACGCACGACGCCTCCCGCGCATACGCCGGGTACGAGGCCATGCTACGGGACCCCGAGGTCGACGCGGTGTATATCTCGACCCCGCACCCGATGCACGCCCAATGGGCCATCAGGTGCGCGGAGGCCGGGAAGCACGTCCTCTGCGAGAAGCCGTTGACGCTCAACGCCTACGACACGATGGCGGCCATCGAGGCGGCGAGGCGCAACGATGTCTTTCTCATGGAAGCGTTCATGTACCGGTGCCACCCGCAGACGGAGAAGCTGGTCGAGCTGCTGCGGCAA
This sequence comes from Dehalococcoidia bacterium, assembly GCA_963579975.1. Lineage (GTDB taxonomy): Bacteria > Chloroflexota > Dehalococcoidia > Lucifugimonadales > CAUZJF01 > CAUZJF01. The sequence continues at coordinate 2,065 of CAUZJF010000341.1, read as the reverse complement.
GGGGTCATCGGCGAGGTGCGGCTGGTCCGGGCCAGCTTCGGGTTCAAAGGGGCCTACGACCCCGAGGAGCGCCACTTCAACAACTCCCTCGGTGGCGGTGGCATCCTTGACCTGGGGTGCTACGCGGTCTCCATGTGCCGTCTGGTCGCGGCGGTGGCCCTCGGGCAAGAGGCGGCGGAGCCCATCGACGTGCAGGCCGTGGGACATGTGGGCAAGGAGAGTCGCGTCGACGAGTACACGGCGGCCACCTTGCTGTTCCCCGGCGACATCGTCGCCGAGGTCGCCTGCGGCGTTCAGGTCGCCCTGGACAACGACGTGAATATCTTCGGAACCGAGGGGAGCATAGTCGTGCCGTCGCCCTGGTTCTGCAGCGGCCTCGAGGGCGGGACAAGCAGGCTCGTAGTCAACCGCGGCGACGAAGGGTCCGAGGAAATACCGATCGAGACCGACCGGTGGCTCTACGCCATCGAGGCCGACCACGTCGCCGAGAACATCGAGCGACGCCAAGGACGATTTCCCGCCATGACCTGGGAAGACTCGCTGGGCAACATGAAGACGCTGGACCGCTGGCGACAGGCCATCGGCGTGGAGTACGACACCGAGAAGCCCGCCGCCCTGAAGCTGCCGGTCCACGGGCGGCCCCTGGCGCGGAATCCCGATAGCCGGATGAAGTACTCCCGCATTCCCGGCGTGGACAAGGACATCGCTCGCGTGGTCATGGGGGTCCTGGGATTCAAAGACATCAGGTACGCCCGCGTCATGTGCGACGACTATTTCGAGCTTGGCGGGAACTGCTTCGATACGGCCAGGCAGTACAACTCTTCGGAGAACATCGTCGGCCAGTGGATCAAAAGCCGGAACAACCGCGACGAGGTCGTGCTCATCACCAAGGGGGCCCATACCCCCGACTGCTATCCCGAGAACGTGACCACTCAGCTGCTCGAAAGTCTCGAGCGCCTTCAGACCGGCTACGTCGACATCTACTTCCTCCACCGCGACAACCTGGACGTCCCCGTCGGCGAGTTCATCGATGTCCTGAACGAACACCGGGACGCCGGCCGTATCAGGGTCTTCGGCGGTTCTAACTGGACCATCGAGCGCGTGCGGGAAGCCAACGAGTACGCCGCGCGAAAGGGCCTCGCTGGATTCACCGCATTGAGCAACAATTTCAGCCTGGCCAGAATGGTAGATGCCCCGTGGGAAGGCTGCCTGACCGCGTCCGACCCGGACTCCAGGAGCTGGCTCGAAGAGCAGCAGATGCCACTCTTTCCATGGTCGAGCCAGGCCCAGGGGTTCTTCGCCGACGGTCGCGCCGACCCGGCGGAGATGTCGGACCTGGAGCTAGCCAGGTGCTGGTACAGTAATGACAATTTCGCGCGTCTGGAGCGAGCCCGGGCCATGGCGAAAAACAAGGGCGTTCCAACGATCGGCATCGCGCTGGCCTACGTTCTCCACCAGCCCTTCCCGACCTTCCCGCTCATAGGGCCCCTGTCGCCCCATGAGACCTGGACGTCGCTGGCAGCCCTGGACATCGAGCTCACGCCCGCGGACATGCGCTGGCTCAACCTGGAGGACTGATGGTAGCCCGGCTAGAGCCCTGCCCTCTCTGCTTCTCTCCCTACGCCGCGCTGTTCTACAGCAGTCGAGACAAGAACATGGAGAGGGACTTTTTCCGTTGTCCCAAGTGCGACCTCGTGTTCGTGCCAGACAGGTACCACATCGGAGCGGAGGCGGAGAACGAGCGCTACTTGACCCACAACAACGTCCCGGCGGACGAGGACTACCGAGCCTTCCTGGACCGCCTGCACAGATTACCCGCGCTTACCGGTCCATGGATCCGGGACTCGAGTTGGATGGCATACTCTGTTTCAAGCATCGCCGCAAGGTAGCCAAGGACAACACGGTCAAGTACAACTGGCGCACTCTCCAGCTGCTTCCGGGCACCAAGCGGCCTAGCTACGCCGGAGTCTACGTAGAGGTACAGAAACGATTGGACGGTCAACTTGTCTTACGCTACCAAGACCGGAACATCCCTACCCAGGAAGCGCCGCCTCGCCCCGGGGTC
>CAUZJF010000340.1:0-3041 GCA_963579975.1 Dehalococcoidia bacterium | reverse complement strand
TGCAGGGCAGCTGCCCGTCGCGAGGGTTGGCGAACACTTCCTGGACGCATGCGCGGAAGAAGGCAAAGTCGATCTCAGGCTCGGGCGCCGGGATGAACTGATCGTCCGGCAGCCTCTGGATCCACTGGAGCAGTCGCCCGTACTCAGGGTCGTCGGTCGACGTCCAGAATGTGCCTCCGGTGTGCGCCAAGCCCCCCGCGTCCCCGGACAGCGGCTTCAGGAGCAGACGGCTGCTCTCCGGATCGGCCGTGTTGATCAGCTGTCCGATCACATCGAGATTGCGCCGTGACTGCTCGCTGGTCCACCCGGCCGCGGTCTCCGGTGTCTCCAGGCTGAACCGGACGCTGGTCTGCCAGGTGTGGCACATCACGCACGAAGCCATGCCGCCGGTGGTGCCGCCCCGGTCCTCCATAAAGACCGTTTCAACGGTGTCGCGGTAGGTCTCGACGTCCGTGGACGTCGGGAAGCTCTGGGCCCCGGCCGGCGCCTGGAACGTGCTCGCCGCCATCGCCGCCGCGCCAAGAACCAGCCCCAGACCGACCCGCGTCAGGCTACCTAACCGGCGGCCGGTCATTCGTTGTCCTCCGTCCGCATCCCGGTCCCTTTGGGGTTCACGCGGTCCGGCGGCAGGATGATGGTGCTCACCCGCGCGGGGCGAGAGCCAGTCTTGATTTTGGCCACGATCTCGAGCGACTCGAGGTCGATGGCCAGGGTGTGATCGCTCCCGGACACCGCCACGTACATGGTGCGGCTGTCGGGGGTCGATGTCATCCAGTTGGCGCTCGGCCCCACCCGTACGCTTCCGATGTACTCCATGTCGGGCAAGCTCCAGCCATAGATACGGCTGTCGAGTCGGCTCGACGCCCACACGGCCGATTTATCCGGGAGCACCTCGAGGCCGTGCATGTCGCCCGCCTGAATCCCGTCGGCGTTTTTCTCCCACAGTGGCAGCTCTGGCGGGACGAGCATGCCCACCATCTCGCGCGTCTTCCAGTCGATCACCCAGATACGGTTGATCGCGGTCGCCTGCGCGAACAGGGTCTTAGTGGAGCCGTCGGCGGCAGCCAGGAACGTCATCGGCCGGACCTCGTGATGGGTTCGGCCGTACTGCTCGTAGCCGGTCAGTTCCATGCCAAAAGCCACCGTGTCGGTCGCGGGGTCAATCACCTGGATGGTGGGGTCACCCGGTTCCACGCGCCCACGGAGACCGATCACCACGTGCTGCTCGTCCGGGGTCATGAACACGTTGTGGACGGTGCTGAACACCTGGATGCTCTTGACGAGCGTATGGGTGTCGATGTCGATCACGTCGACCACCGCCGGAAACCGCCCGTTGGGGTCAACTGTGACCCCTGGCCCGGGACTGTCCGTCCGCTGGGAGATGCCCGCGTAGAGCTTCCGATGCTTCTTGTTCACCGCAATCTTGTTGGGCCGCGCCGACAGGGGAATGCGTGTGACGTGCTCAAGTGTCTTCGTGTCGAACACGTCGACCGCCTGGTCCAACTCGTTCGAGCAGTAGTAGTAGAGGCCCTCGGGATGGGACGTTATATTGTGCGGGTTCGGGCAGCCCCTGATGATCCCGACCACCTCGTTGATTGCCGGATCGATCACGTGCTGCGTGGTGCCAGCGTTGTTGCTCTGCAGAATGCGGACGGCAACCCCGTCGTAGGAATCGAGCTTCTTCACGCTCTGCGCCGCGGCCGGCGCCGCGAGAAGCGCTGCACAAACCACGATCAGGGCCGAACGGCCAATGCCTAAACGCGTCATCTGGACCTCCGTGTCATGGTTTCGCAGCGCCTGTGCGGCTGCCCCAAGAGGCCTCATTATACGCACAGAGCGCCTCGGTGTGGCACGAACCCGCTCACGGTCGCGCGCAGGATGAAACCTAGTAGCACCACATCCTGCAGGTCGCACCAGGTCCGGTCAGTGCTGTCGACCGCTTTGCCCCCTACTGTCCCGAGAGTCAGGGCCAGCGTGTCGACGTCGATGTCACCTTCGTTCAGGAGCACCGAGCCCAGCACCGTCACTGGCGTCGACCCCTGCAAACCGAGATTCGCCCTGACAAGAAACCCACCAGGGTCGGTATCGATAGAGACGTCAGAGCCCACATCGCCGTCGCGCACGGCCCACGGGATGTAGCTGTCGCTCTTGCCGGTCACCGCCTGGTCGCCATTGCCGAAGTGGACGCACCAAGCGAGATCGGGCTCCGAAGAGTCGGTTCTGCTCGACCAGTATTGGCGCTCTTGGACGTTGAGAAACGGGCCAGGACTAGTGGACGACACGCCTTCGACGCCGAACAAGTGGCCCATCTCACTGTTCGTGCAGCCAGCGCCCCTGCAGGTTTCGTCAGACGTGATGGGAAGCCGCCAGTCGGAAAAGCCGCCAATCGTCAGACGTCCCGCCCACGCCCGAGCCTCAGTCCACGTCATTTCTCCGTCTAGGTCAAACCCGGACGTCTTCGCCCAGTTCGCGTCGCCTAGCCAGGTGAGCCTTTGGACGCTATCGTAGATGAGCATCACTCCATCGTACGTGCCACGGTTGATCAGCTCTGCCCGGCTATCGGCGACAAATCCAAGACACAGGGCTGGTGTAACGAGCGCCGCGACCCATCTGTCAGTTCTTTTCATCATCGCCAAAATACTGCAATCCTTCCCAATTCCATCAAGTTGATGCGTGCGCATCAAAACGATGGGAAGCATTAGACCACCCCTGTTAACGGAAGATCCACCATCAGACCTACGCACACCTCCCGCGACACACCTGTGAAATCAGGAGTGATCGTTCCGTCATCACCCCGACCCCTCGTCCACTGCAGCACTTCGTCAGACCGCGGTGGCCTCGGGCCTCGAACGTCGCGGACGGGACGACGCAGCTGTTCAGGGCGGTCGAGTAGGTCTGCCCGTTCCACACGGGCCGGCCCGTTCAAAGCCGCGACCCGCCGGCCAGTGGCATAATCAGCCAACCTACGTAGTCCCGAACGGGCGATTCCCACGTCGGCATTCAGCGTGACCCAGGAAATGAGCCTCATGACTCACGCAGCG
>CAUZJF010000339.1:0-3042 GCA_963579975.1 Dehalococcoidia bacterium | reverse complement strand
AGTACCGACTGACGGGTGCACTCGAAGTACCGCCCGAACGAGTAGGTATTGTTGCCGACGTCGACGGCCACGACCGCGTCTTCCGGTACGTGACGATTGAGCGCGGCAAATACGCTGGCCGACGAAACTCCCAGCCCCCGGTCCTCTTGCTCTCGCTTCTGCTTCTCTTCGCGCCAAAGGGCCCAGCGCTCCGCGATCTCTGCACGAAGATCGACGGCGGCGAGATCACCCTGTAACCGGTCAGCAAGCTGGCGGCAGGTAACACCGATCTCACCGAGAACTGGCACGTCTACTGCGTGAAACTTCCCGAGCGCGAGCGGATCGTAGTCGACCTGGATGGTGGGTATCTTGGCGCTGATACCGGTATGGTTCGAGAATGAGGATCCGAATACAAGCAAGAGATCGGACTCGTTCCTGAACCAGCTGGCGATCGGCGTACCCGAGCGTCCAAGAACCCCGCAGCCCAAGGGATGACGGTCTGAGATCAGCCCTTTCCCCTTGAAGGTGGTGACGACGGGGCTGCCGAGGCGCTCGGCGAGAGAGAGGATCCCCTCCATCTCGAAACGTGCACCGTGGCCGACGATGATGAGGGGACGCTTCGCCTTTCGCAGTAGTTCGATCGCCTGATCCACAGACTCTTCCGGAGGTGCGACCTCCAGGTTCGGCATCCGCCCCGCGGGACCGGACGCTGGAGCATCGCCGATAGGCAGTGTCTGGACTTCGTCTGGAAAGATCAGATGTGCGACGTCGCGGCGCAGCGTGGCATGCTTCAGCGCCAGGGTCATGAGCTCGGCGTGCCGGCTGGTGGAGAGAACCGTCTGACTCCAGGTCGCAACGCTCGAAAAAGCCGCCGCGAGGTCCACTTCCTGGAAGGCACCCGGACCGAGCACTTGGGTGTCGACCTGACCGGTCAGCGCGAGAACGGGTGCCCGATCGACCTTGGCGTCCCATAGCCCGGTGAGAAGATTGGTGGCTCCAGGTCCAGCAATCGAGAAGCACGCAGCCGGTCGCCCGGTCAGCTTGGCGTACGCCGACGCGGCAAAGGAGGCCGCTCCCTCGTGACGGACGCCGATAAACGTGAGGTTCCCAAGCTCCTCTTGGCGACGCATGGCATCGGCGAGCCCAAGATTCGAGTGCCCCACGATGCCAAACACATGAGTGACACCCCAATTCACCATCGTCTCCACCATGACATCTGAGGCCGTTCTGGGGTGGACCGCAACCTTCGCCGGCAAGCCGACGTAGACACCGTCGTCGCGACTCTCGACCGGGTGGGTCGGAACGCCGTCATCGTGACCTCCAGGCGAGTTGCCGGTGCACGGATGAAAGTCCCAGCCGTGCCACGGACACCGCAGCCATCCGTTCTCGATGGAACCCTCGCCGAGGGGCCCGCCCTGGTGAGGGCAGGCGTTGGCGAGGGCGGAGTAGGTTCCTTCGAAATGGGTGACGGCCAGGCTCACACCGTCGGCGACGACGGCTCGCACACGGCCTTCCGGGAGCTCCTCAGGAGCGAGAATGCGGTGCCAGACGAGGTCGGTAGTGTCGCTCATGATGTGTGGTCCACTAACCCCGTCATAGGGGTGTCGCACCAGCGTAGGTCACTCCGGTGAGGTAGGCCACATCTCTGTCCCACGTCACAAGATCGTGAGTGCGCAGCTGGTTCAAATGGGTGTGGCCGCAGGCGCGCGCCAGCACTTTCATCAAATCGACCGTTGAGCCGAAAAAGCGGGCCAGCCGCTCCGCTGCTTCGTCCACCGGCAGGCGGGCGCGCAAGTGCGGCTTCTGCGTCGCGATCCCCACTGGGCAGTTGTTGGTATGGCAGGCGCGCATGCCGAGACAGCCGATGGCCTGGATCGCCGCGTTGGAAACCGCCACCCCATCGGCTCCCAGCGCCATCGCCTTGGCGAAATCTGCGGGAGTGCGAAGGCCGCCGGTCACGATGAGCGTGATCTCCCGGCGCCCCAGGCCGTCCAGGTGCCGGCGCGCACGAGCGAGAGCGGCGAGGGTCGGCACCGAGATGTTGTCTCGGAAGAGCAAGGGCGCGGCGCCGGTGCCGCCGCCTCGCCCGTCGAGGATGATGTAGTCGACGCCAATCCTCAGTGCCGAGTCGATGTCGTCCTCGACGTGCTGCGCCGACAGCTTGAAGCCGATCGGGATACCGCCCGTGGCCTTTCGGACCTCGTCCGCAAAGCCGCGGTAGTCGTCCTCGTGAGTCCAGTCGGGAAAGCGCGGCGGAGAGACGGCTGGCTGGCCCTCCTTGAGGCCACGCACTTCGGCGATCTTCCCCTTGACCTTGCTCCCCGGCAGATGTCCTCCCGTGCCGGTCTTGGCTCCCTGACCGCCCTTGAAGTGAAAGGCCTGGACCCGCTTCACCTTGTCCATGGAATACCCGAAGCGGGCTGATGCGAGCTCGTAGAAATAGCGGCTGCAGGCCTCCTGCTCTTCGGGCAGCATCCCTCCTTCGCCCGAGCAGATGCCGGTGCCGGCAAGCTCAGACCCTTTGGCCAGAGCAACCTTGGCCTCGAATGACAGGGCGCCAAAGCTCATGTCTGAGACGAAGACAGGAAGCTCCAATCGCAGGGGCTTCTTCGCGGCGGGACCGATCACCAGCTCGCTGCCGACGTCGACATCGTCGAGCTGAGGCAGAGTGGCAAGCTGGCCGGTAACAAACTGGATCTGGTCCCACGACGGCAGTTCTTGACGCGGCACGCCCATCGCCGCGACGGGACCATGGTGTCCGACGCGAGACAAGCCGTCAGTGGCAAGGTCTCGGATGACGCCGACGTGGGGCTCCTGCGGTGTCCCGTGCAGGTCGGCAAAGGCACCCTGATACGCGCTCCGGTCGTAGGCTTGCGGATTGTCCTTCTCCCACTCGGCAATCTCATCGGCGTCGACCCACGCGGCGCCGTCGTCGATCCAGGAACTGAACTTGTGCAGAACCTCCTTGCGGTTGTACGAGCTCACCCCCGTATCAACCCGGAAGTCCCAGCCATGGACGCCGCAGACGATGTCCTCTCCAACAACGCTGCCGTCAGCGAGGAG
>CAUZJF010000338.1:0-3046 GCA_963579975.1 Dehalococcoidia bacterium | reverse complement strand
GGCGACGAAGCTACGCATAATGGTGGGCACGACGGTGAAGCTGAAGCTCACGGGGAACGCCTGGTGATTGTGAAGTCGTCGACAGGCTCAGAGGCCGGATATGACCTTTGACGACCTCCTTGTTTGCAATTGCTGCTATGAACATAAACCTGACCGAGAAGCTTCCTGGTAAGGGCGCGTTGCATGCGCCCGCTGCGTTACACGGTTGTGGGTAGATTCTGCACACGGGCTAACGAGCGAAGAGACAGATGCCGACAAAGCTGGAACTGGCCTACGCACACTGCGAGCGGATAACCAAGACGGAAGCGCGGAACTTCTCCTATGCGTTCCGTACGCTTCCGCCGCGCAAACGGCGCGCTATTCATGCGGCGTACGCGTTCTGCCGACTCTGCGATGACGTGGCCGACGGCGACGACACACTCAAGGAAAAGCAGCGCCGGCTCGGTGAGATCCGTCACACGGTCCGCAACGGCCTCAACGGTGACGGGGCAGGCCCGGTCTTCGTCGCGCTGGAAGACACCGCCGACTCGTTCGACATTCCCGTCGACTACTTCGAGGAGATAGTCGACGGGGTCGAGATGGACCTCACCGTGACCCGGTACCAGAGCTTCGACGACCTGAGGGAGTACTGCTACAAGGTCGCATCGGTGGTCGGGCTTGTTAGCATCCAGGTCTTCGGGTACCAGGAGCCCGTCGCAAAGGACCATGCCATAGACCTCGGCCTGGCGATGCAGCTTACGAACATCTTGCGGGACCTCAGGGAGGACGCTGCAAGAGGCCGCGTCTACCTCCCGCTGGACGAGGTCCAAAGGTTCGGGTACTCTGAACGCGAGCTGCAAGATGGCGTGATCAACGACCCTTTTCGGGCGCTGATGCGGTTCCAGATAGCGCGAGCAAGGGAGCATTTCGACAGGGGGAAGCAGCTCTTCACACTCCTTTCGCCGCAGTCCCGCGCCTGTCCGGCCGTGCTGCATGCTGTCTACAACGCGATCCTGGACCGAATCGAAGCCGCCGATTTCGACGTCTTCCAGAAACGGATCGGGCTAAGCTCCAGACAAAAATGGCTTCTCATGGCGAGGTTATGGGCGACGAGCCTGCTACCAGCCGCGTATCCCCTAAGAAGGTAATCGTCCTCGGCGGGGGGCTGGCCGGGCTGTCCGCCGCCCGCCGCCTGCTGGACCATGGGTTCTCGGTCACCCTGGTCGAAAAGCGCCCCTTTCTCGGCGGACGCGCCTTCTCCTTCCGCGAGGACGAGGGAGACAACACTGTCGAAGTGGATAATGGCCAGCACGTCTTCCTCGGATGTAACTCCTACTACCGAGAATACCTGGATGCCATCGGAGCCACGGGCAAGACGTATCTCCCGGACACGCTCCGCACGCAGGTCGTCAGAAACGGCGTTTCCGGTACGCTGGCCAGCAAGGCCTGGCTGGGCCGGCTGCACCTCCTCCCGTCGTTCCTTACGTACCCCCATCTCGGCCTGAAGGACAAATTGCTCGTCCTCTACGGGCTACTTGTGGTCAAGCTGACTCGTCGCTCCAAGCGGTCGGCGGACCTCGACAGCGAGTCCTTCTACGACTGGCTCAAACGGCACGGCCAGACAGCCCCCGCGATCGAAAACTTCTGGAACCTCTTCACACTACCTGCCTTGAACGACGGCGTTCGCGACGTCAGCGCCGATATGGGACTCATGGTCTTTCAGGAGGCGCTCCTGGGAAGACCGGGGGACGCGTCGATTGGCCTCGCGAAGGTGGGGCTCACGGCCTTGAACGGCGAGCCCGCTCAGCGATACATCGAGGCAAGAGGGGGCGAGCTGGTGCTTGGCAGATCAGCCGGCTCGATCATCATCGAAGACGGAAGAATCAGCGGCGTTGAACTCTCTAGCGGCGACGTCTTGGAAGGAGATAGCTACGTCAGCGCCTTGCCACACAAAACGCTGCTAGAAACCCTCCCCGAGGAAGTGCGCTCTAGCTCCCACTTCAACGTGGCGAACGACCTGACCTCTTCTCCGATCGTCGGAATCCACATGTGGTACGACCGGGAGATCATGGATGAGGACTTCGTCGCCTTCCTGGAAAGCCCCGTGCAGTGGGTCTTCAACAAGAGCCGCATTCAGGGTCGCCGCAGTGAAAACGGTCAGTACGTCTGCGTGTCGCTTAGCGGCGCGTGGCACTTTGTCGACACGCCCAAGAAAGAGCTGATCGAGCAATTCACCGCCGAAATGGCCCGACTCTTCCCGCGAGCCGCCGATGCCAGAGTCGAGCGGACCCACGTCGTGAAAGAGCTGAACGCGACGTTCCGCTCCACACCGGGCGCGGCGAGACATCGCCTCCCCCAAGCGACGCCGATCCCGAACCTCTACCTTGCCGGGGACTGGACCCAGACGGGCTGGCCTTCGACGATGGAGAGCGCGGTCCGCAGCGGCGTCTTTGCCGCTGATCTGATCGCCGAGCCGGAGCCGACCCCACATCGATAACCTACAATCCGTGACACCGAGGACCGATAGATCCGGCTTGGTCTCGCCTTAATGCCAGGACAATCCCACAAACCCAGGGCGCTGGTGTTGGCGCCGTTCACGGCCACGCAACTAACCAGCCTACGTGAACGCATGGATGTGACCTACGAAAGCTGGATGGAAACGCGGCAATTGCAGGATCCCGACGAACTCGCGGCGAGGTTGCGCGATGAAGGTATCTCAATTCTCGTCGTCGAGTCGGACTTCGTGTTCGAGGAGGTCGTGGAGGAGGCTTCATCGCTCCGGCTCGTTGGCATCTGTCGCGCCGCAACACACCAGATCGATGTCGAGGCGGCGACTCATCATGGCGTGCTGGTCGTGAACACACCTTCCAGGAACGCCCAGGCCGTGGCCGAGCACGCGTTGGGCCTGATGCTGGCGCTGGCAAGGCAGATTCCCTGGGCCGATCGGTACGTCAAAGACGACCGGTGGCAGAATCCGGTAGAGCCCTACCTTTCGATGAGGGGAATCGAGCTCGCCGAACGAACGCTCGGAATCATCGGCCTGGGAGCCGTAGGTCGAAAGACCGCG
>CAUZJF010000337.1:0-3052 GCA_963579975.1 Dehalococcoidia bacterium | reverse complement strand
CGGACCCGCGGCGCAGGCCATCATCCAGGCCAAACCGGCCGTGTATTGGCGGCTGGACGAGTTCGAAGGTCCCCAGGCCCTCGATGCGTCTGGCCGGGGACGACACGCGGTCTACGAACCGGGGGTCGTGTTCTTCCTGGAGGGGCCCCATTCCGAAGTCTATTGCGCGGAGAAGGACCAGAATCGAGCCGCCCATTTCGCCGGAGGACGCCTAAGAGCACGGATCGCGGGTCTGGGCGACCATTATTCCGTGGCCCTCTGGTTCTGGAATGGCATGCCGACCAATGCCCGCCCGATCAGCGGCTGGATGTTCTCGCGCGGCCCCAACCATGGCCAGGGCCCGATGGGCGACCACCTGGGCGTCGGAGGTACCAGCCATCCGGGGAAGATCGTCTTTCTTCGTGGCGGGTATAAAGGAGGAGGAAAGCCGGTGGCCGGCCCCACGGAGATCAAGCGCTGGACGTGGAACCACGTGGTGTTCGTACGCGACGGTGAGAGCGTGCGGGTTCATCTGAATGGCCGACGCCGGCCTGAGATCCAAACCTCATCGCCGGCAGGTTTTCCCGTTCCCTTCGATGAGCTGTTCGTCGGGGGCCGCTCGGACAATGATGCAAACTGGGAAGGCCGCCTCGATGAGGTCGCGGTTTTCGACCGGGCGCTTTCCGGGGAGGAGATCGAGAAGCTGGCCCCGGATCTTGAATAGCGTTCCGTTCTTTTCATGGCGTTGGTGCATGATTCGCTCCGGACCGAAGTACAGTATCATTCAGGCTTTGCGAGCCGTTCGTGAGGAGCTGAGTGCATGTCCGCTGTGAAGTCGAGTCTGGTCCATCCGCGTTACAAGACTGAGTACCGCGTTCGTAACTGGCGTGAGTATGAGCAAGGGCTTCGCGCTCGGGGTGACGTAACGGTCTGGTTCAGTGAGGACGCGATTGCGAATTGGATTTCGAAATCAACTGGAGCGCGAGGCGGACAACGACTCTACTCTGATCTCGCGATCGAGTCGTCGCTCACTCTCAGGACCGTATTCGGGCTACCGCTTCGACAGACCGAAGGATTCGTCGGATCCTTGCTGCGCATGCTGGGTCTCGTTCACCTGCCCGTTCCGGATCACAGCACGTTGTCGCGGCGCGCTCAGTCGCTAGGGCTCGTACCCAAGACGAGCCCGTCAAGCGGACCGATTCACCTGATCATCGACAGCACGGGCCTCGAGATCGTTGGTGACGGCCCGTGGGCTGCGGCAAAGCATGGGACGAAACGCACGCGAGATTGGCGCAAACTGCACGTAGGAGTCGATGGACAAGGTTTTATCGTCGCGCACGAAATGATGGACCTGTGGTTCTAAGCGATGGAACTACCAGTGAAGATGTCGAAGACGATTAGCATGTGTCGGATTGGCATGTATAGGGGTGCATCGCCCGCTTGCAGATCGAAGTTCTCGTTATGCGCAGCGGTGGGTCAGCCGAAGAAACACCTCCGCGAGTTGGCGTCGAGCGCAACTGGCCGAAACTTGTCCAACCCTCTGCAATCTGGGCCTACTCGAATGGCAGGCAGGCAGTCGATATGACCGCTGTAGATTGCGCTCGCCTAACGGTTTGCGTGGCGGTCGCGGAACGGCCGTTTCGACGTCCTTCGAGGCGATGCCGCTCGCCAGAGGCTTGATGCCCGCCTCCATCGTCCGCCTCTGCTGCTGCGGCGGCGCTCATCATGACGCCCACAACGAGCAGGTATTCGAGTCTCAACATCGTCTTATGGGTGAGTCCTCAAGAAGAGTGCGGGTGGGTTGTCGGGGCTTATTGTGTCACCGTCACCTCGCAGGTAGCCGTGTGTTTTCCGTCGGTGGAAGTGAAGGTGATCGTCGCGTTGGCCGGAAGGTTTTGGGGGTTGCCGGCGTGGATCATGATCTTCCCTTCGCGCCGATACGAGGGCCTTACCTTTGACGGGTCGATCTTGTCGAGCATGTGCGGCTTTGCCGTGGCGATGATGCCGCGTCGCTTCGCGCCGGCGGCCGTGATGCTCGGACTGCTGCTCGTCCACACACCCGTCTTGCACGTGGCGTCATCCGGCGCGATGGTCGTCTTGACCTCGCGAGATTCTCCCGGCTTGAGCGTCATCGACGCTGGGCTGAGCTGTACGCTCTTGACATTGACAATGTGTGGTTTCAGCGGAATGTCCGTCCAGTCCTCGACCTCGACGGCCTTGGTGGACCAGTCGCCGATGCAGTCCCAGGCGGGAAAGCACCCTAAAGAGGCCTCCCCCGACTCCATACCCCGTGCGCCCCAGGCGGCGGTGTCGGCATCGATCTTGCCCAGCGCCACCCGCACGTCCCACACATACTGCCAGGCGGCCCAGTCGCGATACCGAATCGGCTACCAGGTCCAGACGCATCCGTCCCTCAGGCCCAGTTTCGGCGACTTGAGTGGACGCTGGCGCACCCGCTCGAGGAACTTGCCTGGTACCTGATCCCACCAGCTATCCATCGCGGACAGGCGGACAATCCTCTCCTCGTCGGTCACCCTTCGTGACGCCTCGATCCGCGCGGCCAGGTATTGCTCGTGGTTGAACTTGACCGGCCGCGGGCCGTACCACTTCCGCAGTGCCTCGACGTCGCCCTGCTTCGTCGCGCCCAGCACCTCCTCTACGGCGTCCAGCACCACCTTCCTGCGCGTGGGCTCGGTCATATGGCCAAGGTGGCCCTCGCTCATCAGCCTGTGGCGGTAATTGACGCAGTCGCACCCTCGCCCGTCGTACGTGTACTTGTAGAACCATCCCTTGGGTTGCTCGACGCTGCACAGCCAGTCGTAGCTCTCACGCACCATAGTTGCGTACATGGGGTCGCCGGTAACGGCCGAGAAGTACAGCAGCATTGGGGAGGCGAAGCGGTTGAAGTTGCGCGGGTCGATCAGCGGCCCCTCGAAGCTGCGTTGCCAGGTTGACTCGTTCCAGGCGTCGGTCTGTCCGCGCCAGCCACGGACATTGCCCAGGCCGACGTTAGCGTTAAGCATGTAGGCTGGCATAGTCTTCAGCCAGTCGATAACTTCCTCTCGCCGCTGAG
>CAUZJF010000336.1:0-3065 GCA_963579975.1 Dehalococcoidia bacterium | reverse complement strand
CGCATAAAAGAGCCGTTGGCGTCCCAGCGATGAAATGCCGCTCCCCACGGTGGCAAACGCCGATACGCGTTCCATCATCAGTCCATTCTAAAGGCGAACCCTTCGTGCGGCAATTGGAGTGCCACCGCGGCGGTGTCTGGGCCGTGATCGATCAGTCTTATTCTACGTTTGAAGCCCGTCAGGGGTTTTGCCCCACCGTCCGTGGAGGAGCGCATCTGAGATGAGTCGTCGAAGGGCCGGACATCACACGCGCAAGGCGAGGTCTGGCTCTTCGGGAAGCTGGTGTCGATGCTGTCCGATGTCGGCAGTGTAGAGTCCCCGGCGCCAACGCGCGTCCGTCAGCCGACGGACTGTTCCTCAGGGGCGAGGCATATCGCGTCCTCAGGCGTACCGAGGACGCGATATGCCTCGCCCCTGAAGTTCCGCCCGGGTGGCCGGTACGCGGGGCCGGACGGACGCAGCCTGGATACGCTGCTCGCCGGGGTCTGGGACCGGGGTTAGCGGGCGTACCGCTGGGCCTGTCCGATGACGTCAACGCCCACGGCCTCGCTCCAAGCGGCCAGGAGCTGCTTGGAGATGGGACCGGGCTTTCCGTCTCCGATCTGTCTGTTGTCCGCCTTTGTCATTGGCTGCACACACGGACCGGTGCTGGAGAAGAAGGCCTCGTCCGCAGTGTACAGGTCGTAGGGCTGGATATCCTCCTCAACCAGAGGGATATCGAGCTGGGCCGCCAGGTCGAGCACCATCCCGCGCGACACCCCCTGCAGGATATCGTTGTCCGGTGAGGTGCGGATGACCCCGTCTGTGACCAGGAAGACATTGTTGGTCGTACCCTCGGTCAGGTTGCCGTTTAGATCGGTAAGGATCGGGTACGCTTCCGGATCGACGTCCGAGGTCTCCAGGTCGGCAAGGGCGAAGTTCATGCGGCTCCAGTGCTTGACCTTGGGGTCCAAGGACTGGGCTGGAAAGCTTCGCGTACGGACGATGACGCCGTGGCATCCCTCGTCATAGTATCGGGCAAAACCCGGGAAACCGACCGGCATAAGCTTCACGCATACCGCCGGTGGACCTGCATCCCGCGCCCGGCCGCCCGGCCCGCGGGTCACGAACTGCCAGACGCTGTAGTCGCCCACCTCGCTTCGAACGTCCTCGTTGCGAGTGATGACCTCCTCGCTTATGTCGGTCATCTCCTGTTTGGAGAGGCCCGGGTCGATGCGCGTATAGGTTAGCGATCTGTACAGCCGGTCCACGTGCTCCTTCATCCGGAAGCTCTTGCCGTCGAAGGTCCGGGCCACGTCGAATACGACGTCCCCGCCGATGAAGCCCCGGTCGTTGGGGTTTATCTTCACCTCACTATAGGGAATCCACTCACCATTGAAGTAGGTTACGTAGTCCGCCACTGTCGCCTCCTCTTGGCAATCAAATTGGTAAACAAAAATCCCGGTCTGGCCTTGCGCCTAAACCGCTACCCCCGGTTGAAACGTTTGGCCTGATCGACTATGTCCACTCCAACGGTCTCGCTCAGGGCCGCCATGAGCTGCTGTGTTATCGGCCCGGGTTTCCCGTCACCCAGCTCGCGCTGGTCCACGACCGTCACGGGAAGGACACCAGGGCTTGTACCCGAGAAGAACGCTTCGTCCGCGGTGTACAGATCGTAGGGCTGCAGCTCGTCCTCGATGAGCGGGATCTCGAGCTGCTCCGCGAGGTCTAACACAACCGCACGCGAGATTCCCTGGAGAATCGTGCTGTCGCCGGCCGTCTTGATCACGCCGTCGGTTACAAGGAAGACGTTGTACCCGGTGCCTTCGGTGATGTTGCCGTTTCGGTCGGTCAGGATGGGCCAGGCGCCAGGCTCGACGTCGTGGGCTTCTAGCTCGGCCAAGTTGAAGTTCATGCGGCTGAAGTGCTTGATCTTGGGGTCCAGAGACTCGGCGCTGTAGCTCCGTGTGCGCGTTATCACCGCGTGGGCACCATCGTCGTAGGAGGGCGCGAAGCGCCCGAAGTCCACCGGCGAAACCTTGACGCAAACAGTGGGCGGGCCGGCGGACGCAGTCCACCGTCCTAGCCCTCTGGTCACGAACTGCCAGATCGTAAAGTCTCCCACGTCCGCACGAAGGTGCTCGTTACGGCGGGTCACCTCCGCGCTGATCTCTGTCATCTCCTCGACGGAGAGGCCGGGGTCGATGCGCACGTACTTCAAGGAGCGGTATAACCGGTCGATGTGCTCTTTCATTCGGAAGGCCTTGCCGTCGTAGGTGCGGGCCACGTCAAAGATTACGTCACCCACGAGGAAGCCTCGATCCATCGGGTCGATCTTCACCTGGCTCCAGGGGACCCACTCTCCATTGAAATAGGCGGTGTAGTCTGCCAAGTCCGTTTCTCCTTGTTCGACGTTCGACTAAGTCTCTTGGCCTGAAGGCTACCCGTCCGCGGCCTCTCGGGCAGCATCCAGATCGGCCATCGCGAAGTTGTTCCGGCTGTGGTGCTTGACCTTGGGGTCTAGGGACCTGGCGGGACAGCTCCGTGTGCGGACGATCACACCGGGTATGCCCGTGTCGTAGAGGGAAGCAAGCCGGCCGTTGCTGGCGTTGCCCTTGACCTTGACAATGACGTTGGGGCTGTGCGCATCCCGCGGCCGACCTCCCGGCCCTCTGGTCACCATCGGGCAGAAGCTGAACTCGCCATCCTCACACATGTCGGTATTGCGCCGCATACCCTCGTAGCAGATCTCCTTCATCCGATCGGGAGTCTCGTCGATCTCGAGTTGCATGTACTTGAGGGACCGGTACAGGCGGGCGATGTGGTCGTCAAGACGGAATATCTTGCCGCCGAAGGTCCGGAAGGAGTCGAAGATGGTATCCCCGTTGAACCCACGGCCCTCAGGCGATATCAGCACCTGGCTCTGGGAGACCCACTCTCCATTGAAGTACCAGAGAACCTCGTCCGTCATTCTTTCCTTCTTCAACCAGTATTTTGTAGCATTCGGCTAGAGGGCCGTTGCCGCTCGGACCTTCAGGCCTGAGGACGCCGGGATTATACTCCAGGAACTCCGGCAGCGGTAGAAC
>CAUZJF010000335.1:0-3074 GCA_963579975.1 Dehalococcoidia bacterium | reverse complement strand
TTTGATCGCAGAGTCCGCCTGGATTTTCGTGGTGCTGCCATCACCTCTGACGCTGGATTCCTGGCATGCCGCGAGCTTGATGCCGCTCTGGGACTCACAGAGACAGCCAACAACCCGTTCTTGCCAAGAGCCCACGAACCGGCATCGCCGTAATGCATATCGCATATTCAAGGGACAGGCTTTTCAAAGACGTCGGGTCTCGCCGGCAGCTCTTCATCGACGACGACGTCATCGCTTTCGTGCGGAACCTCACCCGACGCCAGCACTGGCCCGAGAAGCACCCAGCGAACCCTCTGGTCAGCAGGAGCGAGCCGTGGGAGGTGGCGCCTCAGTTCCGCACCAGCAACTTCAACGTGGCCAAAGACGACCTTTTCAAGGCGTGGTGCACCGACTTCTACGGCTACTTCGGCAGCGACAAAATGATGTACGGGCTCAACAGCCTTTACAGCCGTCACTACTACATGCAGTCCGAGGATGGGCTCAACTGGGAAAAGCCGCTGCTGGGCAAGCACGAGGTTGACGGCCACGACACGAACACCGTTTTCGCCCACCCGCCTTACGAGCTGGTGATCTGTCCCTCGATCATGCTTGACCCTGATGAAAACGACGAGTTGCGGCGCTACAAAATGGCGTACCTTTTCAAGCCAAAGGACGTGCCGTTTCCGAAGCGCGAAGGCAGCCGCTTCCACGGCGCCGGTCTCAGCCTTGCTTTCTCGCCGGACGGCATCGACTGGACCCCGTACGCTGGCAACCCAGTGATACCGGGCTGGGTCAGCGACGTCTGCATCCTGACCCACGACACCGTCGATGGGAAGTACGTCCTGTTCGGTCGGGCAGGCGGCGTTGCCGGAAGCAGCTCCCACCCGGAGTTCAACCGCTGGTTCCCTCGCGTTTACCCCGACGGTCCGGAGGGAATCTGGGGCACTCGACGCCGCGTCTACAGGCTCGAAAGCGACGACGGCTTCAACTGGTCAGAGCCGGAACTCATCTTCGACCCGGACGAGAGCGACAACCTGGACGACCATCACTACGGTTTCGTGAGCTGGCGTGCCGACGAGATGCACCTGGGCGTCCTCAACGTCCTCCACTCCGTCGACAACACCATGGACATGTACATGCTCTACAGCCGCGACGGGCTCCGATGGAAGCGATTCCAGGAGCACCGCCCGCTGGTCCTTCGCGGAGGTGCGGGTAGCTTCGACGAGTTCGGCGTCGAAACGCCGACACAGCCGGTCGTCATCGGCGACGAAGTGTGGTTCTACTACGGCGGCATGAACGTCCACCACGACTGGTGGATCTTCGGCCAGCAGGAGGGGCTAGACGTTCCCGAGGCCTACGATCCTACTCTCTCGGCGGACGGCCATCATCTGGGTCTCGCGACCCTCCGCTTTGACGGCTATGTCTCCCTCGACGCGACCGTCCGCGAGGGCCACGTAGAGACGAAGCCGGTCTACTCCAAGGCGCCGCACTTGTTCATCAACGGGAGGTGCGACCTAGGCGGCTATATCGAGGTCGAAGTACGGGACAGGTGGGACAATGTCTGGGACGGCTTCTCGAGAGAAGACTGTGACACCTTTACCGGCGACGACATCCACCACCGCGTGACGTGGCAGGGTCGCGACGCCGTCGACGAGGTCCCCGACTCGGTGAAGCTCCGGTTCTACCTCAAGAACGCGCAGCTATATAGCTTCCAATTCACGGACAATTGATCCGATCACCCGCCCGAGTGCGTCGGTCGGGCAGGCCGCCGTCTAAAGCAGCAGCGTCATCTCCAGGTCGGGCCCGACCGTCCTCCCTGTGTGTTGCAATCCCATTCAAGAGGTCTGAGCGGTGATCTGAGCTAGGATCAAAACGCGCTCGACAGACCTGGCAGGCTGCGGAAGAACAGGTTTGATGTCGGATGAGACAAGCGTTGGAGGACTACGGGCGAGGTTGTGGGGGTGGCGTGGTTTCGTGTTGAAGCGGGACCCGGCGCAGACCGGGCCATCGTGTTCGTCGTGACGGGGGAGGCCGGAGTCACGGTCAGTCTTAACCATTAGAGGTACAGAGTCCCCTTCGAAAGACTCTCTACCTAGGTATTCCACGAGATTGTGCGTAGTAAAACGCCGCCTGGATGCCGATGCGATACATAGAGAGCACGTGGTATACATATAAGTTGAGGGATAGTAGGCGCGCTTGGACGGGGGGTGAAGGGTGGTAGTGCAGCGATGGCAGAAGACATTCCCGATCTTCTGAGCGAGGCGCCACACGGCGCTTACGCCGTGGACATGCACTAGACGATTGTGTTCTGGAACCGTAGCGCTGAGCGGATTCTCGGGCACAAAGCGGACCAGGTGATCGGTCGCTCATGCTACGAGGTCCTCGGTGGCCTCTCCGAGGACGGTCTGACCCCGGTCTGCAGGCAGGATTGTCCCGCCATCCGGTCCGCCAGAGAAGGGCGCGTCCCGCTGGTCGTCCGGGTCCGAGTCCACACAGGAGCGGGCCGGCAGCACCAAGTTGAGGTAACCCCGCTCCTTGTCCCCGCGGCCCAGGCCGAGCGGACGGCGCTGCTGAGCCTGTTCTACTGCGCGACCGACGAGACGCAAGCCACAGGGGCAGCCGATGCTGTCCAGGGCATGCTCTCGGAGCCGGAGTTCTCCGCCGCGCCAACGGGCCCGACCGCCATACCTGCCCGTACCGAAGCGGACCCCTTCACTACTCGCGAGCACGATGTGCTGCGGCTGTTGGCCAGGGGGCCCTTCACCAGAGCGGTCGCAGACGAGCTCACCGTCACCGAACACACGGTCAGCAATCACGTCCCGGAACCTCCGCGAGAAACTGCAGGCGCACTCTGAACTTGAGGTCGTGCTGGCGGCCCAGCGTCTGAGTCCGCTCCGGCGACTTTGGCCGAAGGCACCCCGGCCGGAGAGACCGACATCCGCGACGTCATGGACGGGGAGACGGCCCGGCTGTTCGAGGAGCTGTCGTCGGCTGGGTAGGACGGTGTGGTGCAGGTATGGGAGCGAAGTTTGGAGGACGGCGCACCTCGTCACACCTGGGAAAGAAGCGTGGCTCGTCTGGTGCGAGCGACGCAC
>CAUZJF010000334.1:0-3081 GCA_963579975.1 Dehalococcoidia bacterium | reverse complement strand
TATACCAGCGCCAGTGCGCTGGTATAGAGCCCCTGTGGTTCGCGCGTCTCAACCACGAGTAGCAGCGAGTTGACCAGCTCAATGGCGTCGTACAGGCTAAAACGGTCAGGGCGGACCGACTGGTAAACGGCGTTGGTGACCTCGGACTGGAAGATCGGCGGTGCCGTGACCAATTCGTCGGCCGCCTGCCAGCAGTCCCAGAGCAGGAGCGCCTGCTCCGTTTCCAGCTCCTGCAGGACCCACTTGAGCGCGACGCTGGCGTCGACTACGACTGTCAATTTCTACTGTCGCTGACGCTTTCCGCCGGATGCCGCCCTGTAAAGTTGCTCACTCCGCCGTTCGCGAACTTCGCGGATTATGCCCGTGCTGTCTTCGACCACAGTCCGCCCCCCCCCACGCGCGTCCTCACGGCATCGATGCGAGCTCGCAATCCGTTGGTCAACCGTCCGGCGGCAGCCATTGTTCTTCTGTCCGTTGTTTCGTATTCCATGTCGTTGCTCTCGTGTGGAGGTAGTTGAAAGAGCGTTTCCAGTTCGTCGGTACGCAGCAAGGTGACTCGTTCGTCCCGCGGGTCCTTGGCGGTTTGAAGCTTGCCGACCTGAACAAGGCGATGAAGCTTTGCGCGGCTGACCTCGTAGGTTGCAGCGGCCTCTTTGACGCTCATATATCCCTTGTCTTCCATTCCGGCCAATATATCGCTATCGTCCGTTATTACAAGTCGCGCTACGTTATAGACAGATCGTACACGATACATCCGATACGCACGAAGTGGAGGCGCCTTTGTTTACGACCCGTCACCCCTCTCGAAGATAGTGGCCACCCCCATGCCGCCAGCGACGCACATCGTGACGAGGCCCACCTGGTCGTCTCTGCGAGCCATTTCTTCCATCAGTCTCACCGTCATGATGGCTCCCGTGGCGCCAATAGGATGGCCCAGGCTGATACCGCTGCCGTTTACGTTGGTCCTTTCAATGTCGAGCCCCAACTCCCGGATGTTATGGATCGCCTGGACCGCGAAGGCCTCGTTGAGCTCGACAAGGTCCACGTCGTCGAGCGACATCTCCGCTTTTCTAAGGGCCTTCCTGACGGCTGGCACCGGCCCTATGCCGTAGAAGGCGGGGTCGACGCCGACGACACCTCTCGCACGCCACTTCAGTCGAGGCTCGAGTCCCAGCTCCGCAGCCTTCTCTGCCGACATAATCACCACGGCTGCGGCGCCGTCGTTGATCGATGAGGCGTTGCCTGCCGTAACGGTCCCGCCTTCCTTGAACGCCGGCCGTAGTTTCGCCAACCGTTCGAGCGAGGTGTCCTCCCGGGGCCCCTCATCAGTCGACACCGTGAGCGTACCGCTTCGTCCTTGCGGGACTTCGACCTCGACGATTTGCTCTGAGAATCTGTCGTCCTTTTGAGCAGCGACCGCCCTTTGATGGCTCATCAAAGCGATGGCATCCTGGTCTTCACGGCTGATCTCATACTTCTCGCGGATGTTCTCGGCCCCGACGCCCATGTGGTAAAGGTTCACGGGACACGAGAGTCCTCCAACAAGGCTATCTTTGATGACGTGGTCTCCCATTCGTAGCCCATCCAACCTCGCTCTATAGTCGATCAGATAGGGTGCCTGGCTCATGTTTTCCAAGCCCCCGGCGACGGCGATCTCCACCTCCCCCGTCCTGATCAATTGCGCCGCGATGTTGATGGCTTCGAGGCCCGACGAACACGCCCGATTAACTGAGATGGCCGGTACCTCCTGTGGCACTCCGGCACGCAGCGTGGCGAGTCGAGCCGCATAACCCGAATCGGCGGCCTGCAAGACGTTTCCCATGAACACCTCGTCGACCTTTTCGGAAACCAAGCCCGCTCGCTCCAGGGCCGCCCGGATGGCGGCCGCTCCGAGGTCCGGTGCCGGCACGTCTTTGAACGCCCCACCGAAAGAGCCGATGGGAGTTCGCGCCCCGCTAACAATGACGGCTTCTCGCATCGATACCTCCGGATCAGAGTCTTCAGGCCCCGTGAGTAGCCGGGGCCTCGGTTACATGATACAGGCGCCGAGTTCTGTGCGGCAGGTCGGTGGGCAGGACCGGCGAGGACGCACCTCGAAGGCGCGGACCGCGCCTTCGAGGTGCGCGGCCCCAAAACAAGTGAGTCTGTGGGTGTTCAGGACCCGTCTATTTCGAAATCGGCCAGCCGCTC
Organism: Dehalococcoidia bacterium; assembly: GCA_963579975.1. Taxonomy (GTDB): domain Bacteria; phylum Chloroflexota; class Dehalococcoidia; order Lucifugimonadales; family CAUZJF01; genus CAUZJF01. The sequence continues at coordinate 891 of CAUZJF010000334.1, read as the reverse complement.
CAGGACCTTTACGTAAGCCTGGGTGCCTTCTCGACCCATGCCCATGCGCTGGGCCGACCTGAACATCTGGTTGACGATAGGTATCAGAACGAGCGGTAGGTCCATTTCTTCAGCCGATTCCAAAACAAGACGTATGTCTTTCTGGGCCAAATCGACCATGAAACCGGGAGCGAAGTCGCGGTCGTGTATCTTGGGACCTAGATTTTCCAGCATCCACGAATTGGCGGCGCCACCTGTAAGCGCTCCGATAATCGCGTCAGGGTCTCCGCCGGCCCTGGCAGCGTAGAGCAGGCCTTCACAGACCGCAGCGATCGTACCCGTTCCTATGATCTGGTTGGCTAGCTTGGTCACTTGGCCCATGCCGATCTCGCCGCAATAGGTAATCCGCGTCCCCATTGCCTCCAGGATCGGGGTGCACCGCTCGAACACCGAACGGTCGCCGCCGATCATGATGGAAAGCGTCCCTCCGGCCGCTCCGATGACTCCACCGCTGACCGGAGCATCGAGCATCTCGACGCCCTTCTCTCGGAGCTTGCCGGCGACTGCTCTGGTGACCGAAGGGGATATGGTGCTCATGTCGATCACGACCGAGCCACGGTGAGCGCCCTCGATTACGCCATCCTGATCGAGTACTACCTGCTCCACGTCAGCAGAGTCGCCAACCATGGTTACCGTGACGTCGTTTCCCTTCGCGGCATCCTTGGCCGAACCGGCCGAGGTGGCGCCTGCGGCGACCACTTCATCCATCCGGGCGGCCGTGCGGTTCCACACAGTGACCTCGTGGCCAGCCTTGATCAGGTTCCTACTCATCGGACTGCCCATCAGGCCCAAGCCGACGAATCCGATTTTGCTCATGAATGGACTCCTCCAGTCAACCAGTCAACGTACGCT
>CAUZJF010000333.1:0-3085 GCA_963579975.1 Dehalococcoidia bacterium | reverse complement strand
ATAATATGCCACCGCGTAGTCTAACAGGATTGTGCGGAACCGAAAACCGGCAAACGGCGTCTAACGTATCAAGACATTGACGTCAAAGAATATCTGGCAGGCCCGCAGTTCAAACGGGCACCACCAGACAACAAAGAAGGTAAGAACTATGCTGTTGTTCAAAGCCTGTCCCAGGTGCCGTGGAGATATGCACGCGAGCGGCGACATGTACGGGGACTACAAAGAATGCCTCCAGTGTGGCTGGATCGTTGATATTGAACAGTCCGGGCCGTTCAAGCTTGCGCCGGCTGCTGTTCCGGCCAAGGTACTAGCAGCGAAGAAGAGGAAGGTGGCGTAGACCGCTCACGCCCAACGACCTCGCTCTTGATGAAGCAGAGCCCTCTCGCGATCGAGAGGGCTCTGTCTATCCTTCTACCCGCACCCTATACTCCCTCCTACACCGGTCGCTCCCAGAACCGCTGCTCCTTTAGCGGGTCTCCCTCCATGTGGTAACCCCGGACCTCCCAGAATCCAGGAGCGTCTTCGGCCATGAGCTCGAGCCCGTTGACCCACTTGGCGCTCTTCCATCCGTATCGCTTGGGGACGACAAGCCGCAACGGCCCGCCGTGGTCCGGGTCCAGGGGAGCACCGTCGTGGTTGTACGCGAACAGAACGTCATCGTCCTGAAGGACGTCCAGGCCCACGTTCGTCGTGTAGCCACCATAGCAGTGGGCCATCACATACTTCGCCTCGGATTTTGGTGAGATGGCGTCGATAACTGCGCTGAACAGGACGCCCTCCCAGGTGTTTTCCAGCCGGCTCCATTGTGTTACGCAGTGAAATTCGGCGTCCAGTGTAGCGTTGCCGAGACTGGTGAACTCCTCCCAATCGAACGAGACTTCCTTCTCCACAAGCCCAAACACTCTGAACCGCCATTCCTCGAGGTCGATCATCGGCGTTGGACCGAAGGAGAGCACCGGAAACTTCGTCGTCGCATACTGACCCGGAGGGACATCCACCCCCTCCTGGCCCTGCTTTGCCTTCGTCAGCTTGCCGAATTTCTTTAGCATTGCAATCTCCGTTTCTTCAGGCGCCCTCGGTCACATCCCCTGCATCGAAGGCCAACGCCGCTGCTCCGAGGAGTCCCGCGTTGTCGCCCAGGTCGGACTTGACCACTGGAATTTTGTCCTGGTCCTTTCCCAGGACGCGCCGTTTGATCTCTTTCGTGATGCCGCGCATCAGAAGATCGAACTCCTCCGTTAGCCCGCCTCCCAGCACAACCATGTCGGGATCAAAGGCGTGAATCAGACCGACGATGCCGAGTCCGAGACTGCGAGAGACATCCGCAAAGATGCTCTGCCCCAGATGATCGCCCGAACGCGCGGTCTCGGCGACCATTTCGGCGGTGATGTTGCTCGGGTCGCCACCGGCCAGGTCGATCAGAGCGCTTTTCTCACCGGCTGCAAGCCGTTCCCGCGCGACGCGCACCACCGCGGTGGCCGACGAACCGGCCTCGAGACAACCGATATTACCGCAGCCACAGCGAGGCCCATTTGGGTCTATCGGCATGTGTCCGACTTCGCCGGCGAAGCCGTGAGAGCCGACGAAAAGCTGACCACCGATTATGACACCGCCTCCGACGCCGGTGCTTATCGTCATGTAGATCATGTTGGAGGACCCGCGGCCAACTCCAAATCGGTGTACCCCGATAGCGGCCGCGTTGGCGTCGTTTGCCCCGATAGCGACCAGCGAAAAGCGCTCGGCCAACACGGGGGCTAAAGCGAAACCACTCCACCCGGGCAGGTTCGGCGCGTTGTGCAAAAGCCCGGTACCCGGTCCCGTCAGCCCGGGTTGCGAGACGCCGATACCGGCCAGCGATTCTGAATCCTCGGATTCGCTCACCCTCTCGACGACCTCGACTATGCGGCCCAGAATGGCCTCCCGGCCTTCCTTCGCAAGCGTCGACGTCGAATGCCGGCGGACGATGGTGCCTCGTCGGTCGATTATCGCGGCGCGAACTCTCGTGCCGCCAATGTCTACTGCGAGCGTCTTCTCTTTCATACGCAGCGTTTACTCAGCTTATTTGACATGATGCGCCCCCAAGCTCATCTGCCCAGGGCTTCCTGCTATTGACCGCCGCTCCGTGCGGTTGATGTCCATCACGAGCCGAGCCGGTTCAAGCCGTCGAAGGCGGCGATCTTGTAGCATTCGGCCAGGGTGGGATAGTTGAATACGGTGTCTACGAAGTAATGTACCTTGCCCCCAAAGGCAAGCACGGTCTGCCCGATGTGAATAAGCTCCGTCGCCCCCTCACCTACCACGTGGACCCCAAGCAGCTCGTGAGTCTCCAGATGGAAGATAAGCTTGAGGAGGCCGGTGCTGTCGCCGATGATCTGGCCCCGGGCGATCTCCCGATAGTGGGCCTTTCCAACCTCGTAAGGCACACCTTCCTCGGTAAGCTCCTCCTCGTTGCGTCCGACCATCGAGATCTCAGGAATCGTGTATATCCCAAACGGGAACAGCTCCGGCACGCTCTTTGCTTCGATGCCGAGAGCGTGACACGCGGCGAGCCTGCCCTGCTCCGAGGAGGTCGAAGCAAGGCTCGGAAAGCCGATGACGTCTCCGACTGCGTAGATGTGCGGGACCTCCGTCTGGTAAGTCGACTTGACGTTGATACGGCCGCGTTCGTCGGCCGAAAGTCCCGCCGCGTCGAGCCGTAACGCCTCCGTCGCGCCCGTACGGCCGATACTGTATAGCGCCTTCTCGGACACGATCTGTTTGCCGCTTGCCAGCTGGATCACGACCCGCTCGCCCCGTTTGTCGTCCACGGGCTCTATGGCGCTCACCTCTTCGCCCAGACGCATCGTCACCCGCATCTGCCGAAGCTGATAGACAAGCGTCTCCATGATCTCTCTGTCGATGAACGACAAGAGTTGACTCGCCATATCGACAAGAGTTATCCGGACCCCCAGTGTCGCGAATATGCTGGCGTACTCGAGACCGATCACGCCGGCTCCCACAATGGTCATCGTTCGGGGCAAGCTGTCCAAGAAGAGGAGATCGTCGCTTAGGAGAATCCGCTTGCCGTCGAAAGGGATCTGCGCCG
>CAUZJF010000332.1:0-3093 GCA_963579975.1 Dehalococcoidia bacterium | reverse complement strand
CTCGGTGTCCAGCACTGCCTTGCGGGCCTGCGCCGTGTCCAGGCGGGCCAACTCGGTCCTGGCCTCTTCCAGCTTCGTGGAACCCTCCTGTATCTCCTCCTTGCGCTGGATCACGGTTTCGAACTCCGCGATCTGTGCCTCGAGGGCACTCACTTGACCGCGTAGCTGGACGATCTCGCCCCGTCCGCCGGCAAGCCGGTGTTGCATGTCGGCGATGTCCGCGCGTCGTTGTCTCAGCGCCTCGACGGTAGATCTCATCTCCTCGGTCTTCGCGCGTCGTTGCTCGACCTCAGGCTCCATTCTGGCCAGCTCGGCGGAGGCGGCATCCAGACCCGCCCTGTGCTCCGGACGGCGCTCAAGTTGCCGCCGGTGGAGATCGATGGCCCCGTCCAGACCGTTGGTCTCTCCCCGTAACGCACGCGCCCTCTCGCGTGCCCTCTCTTCGAGACGCTGGTAGTAGGACAGGTCCAACACCTCGGCCAGCGTCCTTTTGCGATCGGCGGGCTTGCTGGTGGTAAACCGGTCGGCGTCGCCCTGTCGCAGGAAGGCCGTGTTGATGAACGTCTCGTAGTCCATGTGGAGGATTTCTTTAATTTTTTCCTCTGTCTCCCTGGGGTGGTTGCCGGTGATGGGGCGGAACCCGTTGCCCGAGGAGACCTGAAGCTCGAGATTGGTCCGTCCCGTCTTGCCTGCCGCCGAGCGGGAGTGGCTTCGGCTGACCCGGTATCGCTGATCGCGGGCCAGGAACTCGAGGTCGACGGCCATGTCCTGCTGGCCCTGGTGTACCAACTCTGCCTGCGTACGGGCTCGAGCTTGGCCCCATAGAGCCCAGGTAATGGCGTCGAGGAGCGCGGTCTTGCCGTGGCCGTTCTCGCCGCACAGACAGGCGACGTGGAGCGACTCGAGATCCAGCACCGGGACGTTGTCCCGGTAGCACATGAAGTTCTTGACGGTGAGTCGTAGAGGGATCATTGGTCAGTCACGGCTGCCGGTGGAGCAGAACGGTACATCCTTGAGACAGTGTAAGCGGCGGTAACTCGGGAAATCTAAGTGCGAGAGGAGGCTTGATTTTTTCTGTACCATTTTGTTCCACCTGCTGGAGGGGAAAAGTGAAGGGGACAGGCCTTGGCGGTCTGTCCTCTTAGTCAGAACAGGACATTTGTGCACCTAAATCAACGAGAAGCCAGGGTCAGCCAGAGAGGAGATGTCCTCGCGAACCTGGTGTGGGCTCCTCGGAATGACATCTTAGATCCGCCCATCGAGATAATGTCTCAGGGGCTTGATGTTGTAGCCGGTGGCGCCGTTGGCGAGGCTTTCGACGGCGGCCCTGGCGGTGTCGAGCGACGTGAAGCACGGGATGCGCATGTCCACCGCGGCGCGACGGATGTTGAATCCGTCCTGGAGGACCTCGCGGTCGCCGGTAACCGTGTTGATCACGGCGTTCACGGTTCCGTCCGTAATGACGTCCACTACGTTGGGATGGCCTTCGCGCAGCCGCTTTGGCACGACAACCACGGGTATCCCTATGCCTCGTATCGTGTCCGCGGTCCCACCTGTCGCGAATAGAGTGTAGCCGGCTTCAGCAAGCTCCTTGAACATGGGCACGGCCTCGGCCTTGTGCCGGTCGGCGATGCTGAGCAGCACCGTGCCCTCCGGCGGAAGCATCATGCCCGCCGCCATAAGCGCCTTGGCCACCGCGCCGCGGAAGTCGTAGTCCACGCCCATGACCTCGCCGGTCGACTTCATCTCCGGCCCGAGGTAGGTATCCACCCCGGCGAGCTTGGACATGGAAAACACCGGCGCCTTCACTCCTACCAGCTTCTGTCTCTTCCATAGGCCTCCTTGATAGCCCTGCTCGGGCAGACTCTTTCCCAGCATCACGCCGATGGCCAGCCGCACCATCGGGACGTCGGTGATCTTGGATATGAAAGGGATCGTCCGGCTGGCGCGCGGGTTCACTTCGATCACGTAGACGTCCGTCTTGCGGGCCCCGTTGCTCACTCCCGGGCTCCTGTACGCTGGGCCACCCGCCACGACGTACTGGATGTTCATCAGGCCACGGACCTGCAACGCCAGACCGATGCGGGTCGTATAGTCGACGATGGTGCTGACCTCGTCCTCTGTGAGCGTCAACCCTGGATAGATCGCCATGGAGTCGCCGCTGTGGACGCCCGCCCGTTCCACATGCTCCATGATCCCTGGAATGAGCACGTTCTCGCCGTCGCAGACGGCGTCCACCTCGACCTCACGCCCTTCGATGTACTTGTCGATCAGGACGCGGCGGCCGCCGCCAGCCGCCACCGCCGCCGCCATGTACCTGACCAGCTCGGTCGCGTTCTGAACGATCTCCATTGCGCGGCCACCCAGCACGTAGCTGGGGCGGACGAGGATCGGGTAGCCTACCTCCTCCGCCACGTTGAGCGCCTGCTCCAAGTTGGCCACCGCCGCGCCAGGCGGGTTAGGTATCCCCGTCCGACCCAGGAACTCCTCGAACAGGTGCCGGTCCGACGCGATATTGATGGACTGGGCCGTAGAGCCTAGGATCGGCAGTTCGGCCCGGTCCAGGGCCTGGGACAGGTTGATGGCCGTCTGGCCGCCGAACTGGACCATCGTCGGAGGAATCAGCACCTCGTTGCTCTCCGTGATGTGCGCCTCGTTCTCCAGGATGTCCCGCACGCTCTCCTCGTCCAGCGGCTCAAAATACAGCCGGTCGCTGGTGTCGAAGTCCGTGGACACGGTCTCCGGGTTGGAGTTGATCATGACGCTCTTGATGCCCTCTTGCTGGAGGGCCCAGGCGGCGTGGACGGAGCAGTAGTCGAACTCGATGCCCTGGCCTATCCGGATGGGCCCGCTGCCCACTACGACGGCCTTGCCCTCGGAGATCGCCGTCCCCTCGTTCTCCTCTTCGTAGGTGCTGTAGAAGTACGGGGTCTGGGCCTCGAACTCCGCCGCGCAGGTGTCCACCATCTTGTAGACGGGTCTGATCTCCCACTGCATGCGAAGGGCCCGGACCTGCTCCGGCGAGCGGTCCGTCAGGACGCCGATATTCTCGTCCGAAAAGCCCAGGCGTTTGGCCTCCCACAGGAGCTGCGC
>CAUZJF010000331.1:0-3093 GCA_963579975.1 Dehalococcoidia bacterium | reverse complement strand
CTGGCGGCGAGGTGAGCGTTCTCGACGACTTCAATCCTGAGGACATCGAGAGCATCGAGATCATCAAGGGTCCGGCGGCAGCGACGCTATACGGAACCGAGGCGTCCGCCGGCGTGATCCAGATCATTACCAAGAAAGGTAGAGAAGGCGCGCCCCAGTTCAGCGCGTCGGTGCGACAAGGCGTCAACTACATGAGCGACCCGGCTGGCGACCTTGGCACCATGTATGCCTGCCGCACATCGAGCAGGACGCCTTGTGCGGAATCGGACCTCTTCACGTACAACATGTACGACGAGGCCAACCGGTACATCCGTGAGGGAGCCTTCCCTTGGGGAAGCGAGAATCTCTTCCGGAACGGGCTCTCGAGTTCGTACGACCTCGGGGTCCGCGGAGGAACGTCGAACATCAGGTACTTCCTATCGACGAACTACGAAGATGAAGGCGGAGCCGTCTGGTACAATAACGACAAGACCTTCAGGACGAGGGCCAACGTCAGCGTCGTCTTCTCCGAGAGCATTACGCTCGACGTTTCGACGGGCTACGTGGACGGCAATACCAGGTTCGCCACGCCCGTGCGGTCCGATGGTGGGATCTGGCAGGACCTACGGTGGGCGAACGGCTACTTCCTGGACACCAATGCCCCTGGCGCCAACGAGCGTCTATACGGGTTCCAGGAGCACTTGCCTTCGGACGTCGCGAATATCACCGCTACCCGCGACTACACTCGCTTCACGGGGAGCGCAACGCTGAACCACAACTTCAGCAGCTGGTTGAACCAGCGCGTTGTGGTCGGGATCGACAAGGGTTGGGACACCAACCAGGTGCTCTTCCCATGGAATCCCGCCCCGCCTCCCAACCAGGCGGTGTACTCTGAGACAGTCTCGGGGACGATCGACTACGGGAACCCCATGACCGAGGTCCAGAGCCTGGATTACTCGGCCACGATCGACTACAGCCCGGTGGGCTTTCTCGATCTCAAGACCTCTTTCGGTGCCCAGTACAGTATGCGGCGGTTCGAGAACCTTCGGACTCAGGGCGAGGGCTTTGCCTCGCCGCTGTCGCGGTCGGTCAACCAGACACCGGTGGAGCGGTTGACGCTCACGTACGACTATATCGAGAACAAGTCTCTCGGTTTCTACGTGCAGGAGCAGATCGGCTGGAACGACCGCCTGTTCCTTACCGGTGCGGTGCGGTTCGACGACAACTCCGCCTTCGGTGCCGACTTCGAGGCGCAGATCTACCCGAAGTTCTCGGGCACCTACGTGGTTTCGGAGGAGTCCTTCTGGAACATCGACTTGATCAACTCACTGCGCGTGCGTGGCGCGTGGGGGAAGGCAGGTCGTCAGCCGAGCGTTTTCGCCGCGACGAACCTGTGGGGAGTCATCCCAGGACCGGGCGGAACTGCGGCCCTCAGACCCTCTAGCCCGGGTAACCCCGAAGTTGGACCTGAGGTGAGCACCGAATATGAGGCTGGATTCGACATGGCGATCATGGATGATCGCATCTCCGGCGAGTTCACCTTCTTCAAGCAGCAGAACAAAGACGCGCTGTTGAATGCCGGGTTCGCACCGAGCCTGGGTCTTCCTGGCGCAGTGCAGTCCAATGTCGGCCAGATCGACACCTGGGGTTGGGAAGCATCCTTGAACACGCGCGTGTACGAGAACGATGACTTCTCGTTCGAAATCAACTTCATGGGCGACCATACGAACAACGAGATCGTCGACCTCGCTACGTTCGCTCCCACGGGTGGCATTCGGATCGGCTATCCGTTCCCGAGCGCGTTAACCCGGTATTGGGTTACGGGCGCAGAGTTCCCCGCTGGGGAGACCCGCGGCACGCCGATCAACGCCATGTGCGACCCCGGTTTCCCGGCGGACGGCGCGGCTGCTGGTGAAGCCTCCGGTCGGCGCCCCGGCGCCAGCCCGATTCCGTGCGCGGACATCGGGACGGACCCGATCCTGATCGGTCCGGAGTTCTACACGTACATCTTCAGCATTCAGCCCACCCTGAGTCTTCTCGACAACTCTCTCCAACTCTTCGCCATGGCACAGGGCCAGTTCGGCAGGACCGCTTCCGAGAATGCCGCGGAGTGGGGCCATATCTACAACAACACGCGAATCTCCCAACTCGAGAACAACGCGCTCTGGCAGGCGGCCGATCGGGGGAGGTTCACGGACAACCGTACGAAGAGGTACTACGACGGGGACTTCTGGAAGCTGCGCGAGCTCGGAGCCCGGTATCGGCTCCCTGCGTCCTTGATCAGCGTGACTGGGGCGGAGAGCATGTCCCTCGCGGTATCGGCTCGGAACGTGTTCACGCTCTGGCGTGCTCAGACCGACATCTACGGTGTGCAGATTTCGGATCCTGAGTACGGCGCGCCCACCCAGGGTGGTGGAGGCAACTACTGGAACATGCCGCCGCTCGCCAGCCTTCATATGACCCTTCGGGTCACGTTCTGATGAGGATACATGACATGATCAACATCAAACGGATCGCGGTTGGCCTCAGCCTCGTAGTGGCGCTTGGAGCGATGGGTGCGTGCGAGGACTTGCTCGACGTCGATCTCCCCTCGGCGCTCACGGACGAGGCCCTCGACGCCCCGGAGGGTGCCGACACCCAGGTGAACTCGGTCATCGCGCTGTTCGAGTGCGCGTATTCGACGCTGGCCTATCAGGCAGCAGGTCACGAGGACGTCTGGGAGAAAATCGCTGGTGTGTCCGGCTCGGCCGCCCAGTACGACGCCTGGCCCGATCGCGGGGACTGTGACTCGTCCCCCGAAGACGATGACTGGTACGACAACATCCAGGTGGGCCGGGCGCTGGGCGTCAAGACGTACGCCCGGCTAGGAGAGTGGACCGACGAAGAAGTCGATAGTCGCATCCAGAAACAGGCCATCGTCGCGCTCTACATTGCGGCGAACATGGATATCTTGGGCGAATTCTTCTGCGAGATGGCTGTCGACGGCGGTTCGCTCATGTCGGCGACCGAGACGCTCAATCTGGGCGAGACTTGGATCGCGACGGCGCTCGGTCACATATCGAGCATCGGCGACTTCGAGATGCCTTACGGAATCGCCTCCAGCGCCACGAACAT
>CAUZJF010000330.1:0-3132 GCA_963579975.1 Dehalococcoidia bacterium | reverse complement strand
GGCATGGTACCTGAACAACCCAAGCCAATGATCGAACACGAGTGAAGATGGCGGTCCCGACAGGTCAAACCTCAGGTCTTTTGCCAACCGCAGTACCTGTCGGCCCGTGAACGTTCTCCTCAACAAGTGCCTCGCTGTCCTGCCCCGACCTAGACAGGAAGCAATGAAGTCCTGGTACCGGCGTCGCTCAGACTCGACCACCAGGGGCCTCGTGCGTCTCGCAAGCCAGAGCAAGACTGAGTCGACAGTTGGTGGAGGCTCGAAGTCCGATTTCTTGAGCCGTCTCGTGATCTCGATCTGCCACCAAGGCTTAAGCAACAGAGAACGTAACGTCTCGGAAACGTACGGCGAACCAGCGAAGCGTTCGGCCATGTCGCGTCGCACGACGAGGTATGCCTCCTCAAGAGGCACGCGAGCGTCTGTCAGCCATCCCACGATGTCGGCCGTCCGGTTGAAGGGGACGTTGGCGAACACCTTGTAAGGGCTGGCCGGAAGCGGGAAGTCTAAGAAATCGGCGTTGACGAGAGTGACGTTCGATTGACTCTCGAACTCCTCGCACAACGGCGCTATGAGTCCAGAATCGAGCTCCACCGCCGTCAGATGCTAGCAGCGCTGGGCAAGCTCGCGCGTCAGCGCGCCTAGCCCCGGTCCGATCTCGATGGGGTGGTCGTTCAGCGAGATCGTCGAATGCGTAACGAGGTTAGCTGCGAGCGCCCGGCTTCGCAGGAAGTGCTGCGATAGTTGAGTGCGTTTCCGTGCCCGGTTGCGGTGACCGGGCACGGAAGAACATTACCCCAATTGATTGCTCCTCATCGCACGACACGCCATAAAAGACTGATACCTACCCGTTTATAGGTGCAGAAGACATCGCTGTCAAGCTGATGGCAACGACGTTGGCCACTAGTTCAGCGAAACACCGACCTCACGGGCAACACTCCGGATGTATTGCTGGGCTGCGATTGTGTCCTCATACTGGAAGTGCTCGACGTGGATAGTCACGTCCTGGTCAAGCTGGTCCAGTCGGCGGAGTATCGTCGCATAATCCATGACGCCCTCGCCGGGCGGTACCTCGTCGAGGTGGATCAGCGACAGTCCCTTCTCGACCTTCGGGCACGGTCCCAGCCCGGCGCCGGCGATCTTCACGTCCTTGGCATGTAGCGACACTATGTGTTCGCCCAGCTCATCGAACACTTCGTTCACAAAGTCCGTCGTGTTGAAGACCATGTGGGGCTTCGTCAGGTTAACGATGTCGATGAGCACTTTCAGCCTGGGAGAGGCGACGGCATCGAGCATTTCCTTGTACCGCTCGATGGAGCACAGCGGGCTGAAGTAGAGGGGATGGCCTGCCACGTCCACGCCGTACTCCTCGGCCTCCCTGGCTAGGTCAGCCACGCCGGCGATACGCTGGCGCCACGTCTCCTCGGCCCAAATCGCCCGGTCAGGCGCCCTGAACTCCTTGCCCCAACCAAAGCCGATACACTGAGCACCGACGATCTTCGCGATACGTAGCTGGCCGCGAAACGCGTCGAGAGCCTCCTGGTGCAGAGCGCTGTCCGGCGATCCAAGGTGGCGACCTATGTAAAACGGAGCGAGCTCGCCCACGCGGAGGCTGTGGCTGTCCACGAAACGCCCGGCCTCTTCGGCCTCCCGGTCGCTCCACTCAGGAAACGACTTGATCGAAAAGGTCTTGACCTCCATGATCGCGGCCTTGCGTACCAGCATGTCGCGGTCGTCCTTGTTTTCGTCACCGACCTGGAGGTGTTCGCCTATCGGCGGGCTCATCAGTAGCATCGTATGTCTCTCCTTTCGCGTTGGTGAATTCGACCCTGTTGTCTCGTGCGTTGTGTCTCGGATACCAGGCAGACACGCAAGCTCGGTCTTAGAAGATTAACACTCGTGTCATTTCCCTGAAAATAGGGTGTACGAGGGTTGGCGTTCTCCCCCTTCCCAATCTTCCCCAAAAGGGGGCAGGGGTAAGACTCCGCCCCTTTTTCATCTTCCGTGGCGCCGGAGGCAACCGGCATGGACGATTCTGAGTGAGCGCAGCGAATGAAGAATTTAAAACGGATGCTCCTGATCAGGTCACTATTCTGGCGCGAGTCCTTGGATTCCTCGCTTCGCTCGGAGTGACAGCCGCCGTGGGCGTGTGGGTCCGAGCTCCACACGCGTTAGTTGAGCGAGATGCCACTCTTCCGCGCCAAGTGCCGGATGTACTGCTGGCCCTCGATGGTCTCGGCATATGGGAAGTGCTCAACGTGGACAGTGACGTCTTGGTCGAGGGAGTCGAGGCGCCGAAGAATCGTCGCGTAGTCCATGAACCCCGTGCCGGGCACGGCCTCGTCGACATGCGCGATATCCTTACCCCGACCGGTCAATATCACGTCCTTGGCGTGGAGCGCCACGATCGACTCGCCTAGCTCGTCGAAGATGTTGTTCACGAGATCCGTCGTTTCGTACACCAGCTGCGGCCACGTCAGGTTAACCGGGTCCATCAGTATCTTGAGGTTCGGGGAATCTACAGCGTCGAGCAGCTCGCGGTACCTCTCGACCGAGTTTAGCGGGCTCATGACGTGCGGGTGTCCGGCAACCACTACACCAGCCTTCTCCGCTGCTCTGGCAAGCTCCTCGATGGCGCCGACCGTACGGGCCCATGTCTCTTGGGTCCACATCTGCTCAGTGCCACGGCCCACGTAGGTCGAAAAGCCCACGCAGTGGGACCCCAGGATCTTCGCGTGGCGCATCTGACGGGTGTAGTGGGCAATGGCGCCTCGATGGTCTTCCTTATCGTATGCACCCAGCCCTCCGCCGGGTTTGGCCCCCTTGTAGAAGCCGCTGAACTCGCCCGACCTGATGCCGCGCTCATCCAAGAAGCGGCGCGTCTCCTCGACCTCGCGATCCGTCCAATCGGCAGGTGCGGCAAAGCTCACGGTCTTAACGTTCATCGTCTCGACCTTGCGAAGGAAATCCTGCCGTTCGCCTTCGGTTTTTCCCGGCCGAAGGGGCGGGCTCATGAAGATCATCAGTCGATTCCTCTCTGCACCGAGCCGGGCGGGCGGCAGTCCACGAGGGAACACCTAGCGCGCTATTCTGATGGCTCCGTAGTATATCCCATCCCCCAAACGTGAGTAGATA
>CAUZJF010000329.1:0-3134 GCA_963579975.1 Dehalococcoidia bacterium | reverse complement strand
GTGCGGACCTGTACCATGCGGTAAAGAGATGGTGCCCAGGAAGGGATTCGAACCCCCACTCCCGATAAAGGGAAGCGGATTTTAAGTCCGCCGCGTCTACCGTTCCGCCACCTGGGCAATCGCGACCGTACCTGCAGTCTACTAATGTACTACGGTCGACAACATTCCGTCGCTAACGCATGAGCCGGAGATCAACGCGACCACGCTCTCCATACGATCCAGGCCGTGGTCGCACCCGACGGCACGCTGATCCTTACCGAATGGGACCGTTCTTCGGGCCACGTCCAGGAGTGGGGCGAGAGCGACCTCATCTCCATCGACTAGGTCGTCGAACATCTCGGAGACCTGGCGATCGAGAAGACCGAGCTTCTTGAGATCGACCTTGGTACCCTTCACGTCGACGTCTCGCATAGCCACGACCGCGGCAGTCACGACGCAACACACCTCTGTCGACAGACACGACGATCAGTCCGGCCACGGTCACGACCCGAAGTGGGTCGTCGCGCTCATTCGGGCTCACCGCCACTCCACAGGCTGAAGCAGCCATCGGATGGACCAACAAATTGGCCCTGCACTACCATGGACGACGTTTCGCATCGGCTACGCAACCATTGTCCCCAGCTCAAGGCGCCCAACTGGCAAATGCTGTCACTGGGCTGGCTCCTCGGCGGCGTTCTCGCGACCGTTAGGGGAAATCAGGGGACGCTGATCATCGCCGGAGCCGCCACGGCAGCGCTCAATGTCTACGCCTTCTCGAAGTCCAGCCAGATTTGCTCGACGCCTACATGGGTGCTATTCTGCCAGAGAGGGACGCTATGCTTGATGGCTCGAATCGCTCGCTCTCCTTAAGTACCCGTCTGCGCGGTGGATTCCGGCTGCTCGCCGACCTTGGCATACTCACCTCAACGATAGCAACCAGGGCGATCGAGCCGCCCAAGTCCATTGTCTACCGGTGGTATGCCCGCCAGCTGATGGCGGAGATCGGCTCTCGGGCCCTTCCAGGGCACCTGGCGATGATCCTGGACGGCAACCGGCGCTTTGCGCGCCGCTCCGGTCTAGCCGACATAATGGACGGACACCGCCGTGGGGCGGACAAAGTGAGCGAGGTCGTGGGTTGGTGCGACGAGCTGTCGATTCCGGTAGTCACGCTCTGGGGCTTGTCCACCGACAACCTCGACCGAAGCTCCGATGAGCTGAACACCATTTTCGAGATCGTCAAGGAACGCCTGAACATCTTGACTCGCCAGCAGACCGAAGGATCGTTCAAACGTCGAGTGCGCGCTGTGGGTAGGATCGAGGTTTTGCCTGAAGACCTGCGCCGGGAAATCCGGGACATGGAGCTGAAGACCGCCGCATACGGCCCCAATCAGCTCAACATAGCGGTGGCGTACGGAGGCCGGGACGAGGTGCTCGATGCCACGAAGCGCATGCTCCTCGCGCGACATGCCAGGGGCGAGAGTGCTGCGGATATAGCCGAGCAGCTTTCTGGCGACGACCTCCAGCCATACCTGTACGCCCCCGACGTGCCCGAGCCCGACTTCATCATTCGGACCAGCGGGGAGGTCCGCCTGGGCGGGCTATTGTTGTGGCAGAGCGTCCACAGCGAGCTCTACTTCTGCGACATTCCGTGGCCGGCCTTCCGCAAGATCGATTTCCTACGAGCGATTCGCAGCTTCCAGGGGCGCCAGCGCCGCTACGGCCGATAGCCGTTCTCTCTGTCGTTCCGCCAACCGCAAATCGCCTGTCGACTAGCACGGCTCTTCGTGCATGCCATTGCACGTGGCTTTCATCCCCTTAACGTGGTGCTGGCTCGCGCTATTCCACACTCGGGTCTTCTGGCACCTCGAACCGGAACACCCAAGGCCCAGCGACCCTCGTCTGGTGAATCTGACCCAGGACAGGTTGCTTGACGAAGTCGACCAGTTCTGTGACTGTCAAGGTCCAGCGTCTGTGGGCGTTGCTAAGGTCCTCCCGAAAGCTGAACGCCGAGGTTCGTGGGTCAAGGTCCCACACTTGGCTGGCCTCTATCGAGGCACCGCCGGATGGGTCCAACTCCGCAAGGGCGGTTCGGGAGGTTTCAGCATGCGGAGGGTCGTAGCTCAGTATGGCTCGTGTCTCCGAAGGGGTCATCACCAGACGCTCCAGCGTAACGAAGATCCCGGCCGCCTCAACCGTCTGGTGCACCTCGACTACGCGACCTGAGATAAAGGGCACGGTGAACTCGAAATCGAATGTGCCAACCACCGGCTCCGGAGGACCATGAGCCGCAATGAACGCCGATGGGCCAACCTGGACGGCTGGTGAATCTGCGTCCGGAGTGGTCAACGCGAACGATGATAGCTCGACGCGGAAGCTGAGGTGCAGCTCTTCAGGCTCACCCGAGACGACGGATGAGATCCGCCTTATTCAAGAGCGCGCCTCCGTGACTAGCCTCTCACTAATATGATCCGGTTTTCCTTGAAATCGTTCCCTTCAACGCTGAAGACACGTAAATTCCAAGGCACCAAGTGATCGGAGTCCAACGTGAGAAGACTCAAGCTGTACATCGCACCGTCCCTGGACGGCTACATCGCGGGGCCCAACAGCGAGATCGACTGGTTGGATACCGGTGGCGGTCTAGACTACCGCTACGAAGAGTTCTACGCCTCGATAGACACGACCTTGATGGGTAACTCAACGTACAAGCAGGTCAAATCCTTCGGCGATTTCCCGTACCCGGAGAAGGCCAACTACGTCTTCACCCGGGGCGCTCCACCTCCGGACACCGCGCACGTACGCTTCGTCTCGGACGACGTCGTGGCATTCGTGCGCGCTCTGAAGAAAGCACCGGGAAAAGACATCTGGCTCGGCGGCGAGGGTCAGGTGAATACCGCGATGCTAAACGCCAGTCTCATCGACGAAATGGTCCTGAAGAGGTAGGGGGTTCGAGTCCCCCCAGCTCCACCAGTCCGGACTTTTCGACACCCACATTTTGAGACCTTCTTTGAGGTCGCTCTGGCTCAAATTCCGCGACTCGCGGGACCTGAACGAAGAGTGATTTTTCCATTTCGGAGATCGTCCAACGCCCCCATAAGCCGGGCGACGAAATTTCGTCACGTACCGTCCGAGGACTCCGTTATAGCACTGGCAACTCG
>CAUZJF010000328.1:0-3150 GCA_963579975.1 Dehalococcoidia bacterium | reverse complement strand
TGGATATCGGGCACCACCCACGGCTTGACACCGTGATCAATCTTGTCTTGGAAGTGGACCATGGTCACTCGTGCGCCCGCCCGGTATGTCTCCAGCGCCGATTCTACAGAGGAGTTCCCGGCGCCGACAACGAGCACATCTTGGTCGTAGAAGGGGTATGGCTCCTGGTAATAGTGTTTGACCTTGGGTAGGTCTTCACCGGGCACATCGAGATAGTTCGGCTCGTGAAATCCGCCAGTAGCGACGACCACGGCTCGGGTCTTGATCGACTCCTCGACACCGATGCGAGTGCGGGTGTTCACCGTGAAGTCGGCCTGTGACCCTTCGATTGACGTGACCTTCTGGTACTGGTGCACATCCAAATCGAAGTGCTGTACAACGCGGCGATAGTAGACCAACGCCTCGCGACGGGTGGGCTTCATCTCGGCGATCGTGAAGGGCACCCCCGCGATCTCGAGCTTCTCAGCGGTGCTGAAGAACGTCATGTAGTAGGGGTAGTCCACCAAGGAACTGGTGATGGAGCCCTTGTCGAACAGGACGACATCGAGACCACCTTGGGTCGCGGCGGCGCCGACGGCGATGCCACAGGGGCCGGCGCCTACTACAACCAGATCTTTGTGCTCGCTCATGTAGTCTCATGCAGGTGTCGATGGAGGGTCCAAGCTACCCAGGGCAACCTCTGTTCCCAAGGGCGCCAAGTGAGCATTTTCACTTGTTGTGTTGCGGCGAGTCGCCCCGACGCACCTGTATTCCATTGGTCTGGTCCGCTCTCAAACACCGGTCCCCGTCGTATGAGCACACCTGAAAGTGAGGGTCGCAAAGCCCTGAACAGGTTGCGCCGCGCTGTCGAAAAGAGTCAACGGGAACTCGAGGCGCTTCGGGGAGCACTCTGTCACGCCGAGGGGGACGACTTCCCTGAGACCGACTACGAGGAGACCATGAAGAATTTGACCGAGATCGAACTGTTTCTCGATCGCGAAGCAGAGCGTCTTCAGGAAAAGATCCTCTCGTTCGGTGGACTTGAGCCTGGGCGGATTCGCAGAGGCTCGTCAACGTGAAGCGTCGGGCGTTTATTCGGGCTAGCGGGGCGATCGGCGCGGCCGGAGCCCTTAGCGGCGCCAGTCCTTTGAGTGCTGTCCACGTGATTAGCGGACAGAAGGCGGGGGCCGCTCCCGATCTCGTCTTGCGTCGAGCGACGGTCTTCGACGGATCGGGTTCGCCTGGATTCGAGGCCGATGTAGCGGTGACGGGTGATCGCATATCAGCCGTTGGCCGCATTGGCGAGGCCGGCGCCGAGGAGATTGATCTCGCTGGCATGGCGCTGGTCCCCGGCTTCATCGACATCCACTCGCACGCCGATCTTTCGCTGCTCGTTAATCCCGAGGCGGAGAGCAGAGTCAGACAGGGCATCACGCTCGAAGTTGTCGGCGCAGACGGCAGTTCGATCGGGCCATGGTCAGAGGGTGGCTTCCAGGCCACGAAGGAGCGATACCGCGACAGTTTCGGTGTCGATATCGACTTCCGTGACGTGGGCGGATTCATGGATCACCTGGACCGGGCGCCCGCAACGGTCAACCTGGCGACCATGGTTGGCCACGGGACGGTTCGGGGGCTGGTAGTCGGCTCGGACGACCGCCCGGCGACGGAAGCCGAGGTGGCTCGCATGAAGGGATTGGTCACCGCGGCGCTGGAGCAGGGCGCCGTCGGTTTTTCCTCTGGTCTCGAGTATACGCCCGGTTCCTTTGCCGATACCGCGGAACTGGTCGAGCTGGCTGGCGCCCTCGAGGGGACCGGCTATCCCTATGCGTCACACATGCGCAACGAGGATGACCGGTTGCTTGCGGCTATCGAAGAGACGATCCACGTGGGGCGCATGGCAGGCGTGCCGGTCCAGGTCTCCCACCTCAAGGCTCAGGGTCAGCGGAACTACTGGAAGGCCTGTGCTGCCCTGCGGGCCATCGAAGAGGCGCGCACGGGAGGCGTCGACGTGCACTTCGATCGGTATCCCTATGTCGCGTACAGCACGGGGCTCTCGAGTCTCTTCCCCACGTGGGCTCGAGCTGGAGGAACCGCAGCGTTTTTGGCTCGCCTTCAAGATCCGAACGAACTACCGGCCATAGAGGCTTTCTCCCGCGCAAAGGTCGCGCTATTGGGGTCCTGGGATGCTGCCCAGATTACTTCGACCCGCACAGAAGCGAACGGCTACGCGCGAGGACGCCGCCTGGGCGAGCTTGCTCAGGAACGGTCCGAAGAGCCGTTCGCCATGGCCGTTCGCCTCATCACGGAAGAGAACAACAGCGTGGGCATGGTCGGATTTGGTATGTCTGAGGAGAACACCGCTAAGATTTTGGCCCATCCTCTTGGAATGGTATGCTCGGACGGGGGCAACTATGCACCGTACGGGCCGCTGTCGACCAGCTCTCCCCATCCTCGGGTATACGGCTCGTTTCCCAGGCTGATGGGACGCTATGTGCGGGACGTCGGCGCCCTGCCGCTCGAACTCGCCGTGAAGAAGGTGACCTCGATGCCGGCTGCCAAACTCGGCCTGGAAGGACGGGGTGCGATCCAGGTGGGGGCCTACGCCGATCTAGTGGCCTTCGACCCGACGACCGTTGCCGACGGGGCGACCTTCGATGCGCCCCACCAGTACCCTGTCGGAATCCCACTGGTGATCGTGAACGGGCAGGTCACCTTGAGGGATGGTGAGCAGACGGGCGCGAGAGCGGGAAGGTCCGTCCGAGGCAACGGGCCGGCCCGATAATCCGTGCTCGAGATCGACTAGCGTGGACACGGTCTTCCAAATCCTGTCAGACGAGTTGAAAGCGGCCTTTCGGGGCGGCGTCGACGAGCCCTGGTCAGACGAGCGGTTCGGTGATCTGGCGGCTCGGGTCTTCGAGTATCAGCTCGATACCAATCAGGTCTACGCGAATTATTGCAGGAAGAGAGGCTTCACGGCGGCAGCCTACTCCGACTGGGAGTCTATACCTCCGGTACCGACATCTGGGTTCAAGGTCGTCCCATTGGTTTCCGGCGACGCAGCGAGTGTGGAGCGAGTGTTTAGAACCAGTGGCACCACAAGTGGCGGAGTGAGTCGAGGAGAGCACCACGTGCCCGACCTAGACCTGTACCGTGCGTCGCTCATACCAAACC
>CAUZJF010000327.1:0-3170 GCA_963579975.1 Dehalococcoidia bacterium | reverse complement strand
CATGGTTGTTCCTTGCGGTGGCGTGTTCGATCAGGGTTGCCGAGCCCCGCTGCCCCAGGTCCTTCGTCGGGGCTCCTCAGGACGAACAGATAAAAAGCGAAACTCTTAAGGACGACGGGGTCTCGTGGGCGCACCGATTATAGAAGCAGGGTCGTTAGCCGTCAATTCGTCGTTAGGCTGCCGCTCAGCTGCCGGAATTCCCCCATCCCTTCGGTAAACTCAGGGCAGGCTCTAGCTTTCTTCCACCAAGGGGGCTTTCCACCAAAAGTCGCGTTGCTGGGCCGTGGTTCGACAGGCTCACCACGAACGTAGGTGTTCTCGTGCAAAGTTCCGCGAACCAGAAACTCGCAGGCCGCGACTGGGAACTGCCACGCCCCGCTCGTCCTGAGCGGACTGGACACCGAGGTTTGCGCCACGTAGGATTGGCGCGACTTGGCGGAGGCTAGTAATGGCGAACGAAGCCCGCTATTGCGAGCGGTGCGGATCGCCGCTTTCGAGTAAGGTCCTCGAGGGCAAGGCGCGCATGTGGTGTCTGGAATGCGGACACATTGTGTTCCTCGACCCGAAGGTAGCAGCGGTGGTTGTCGTCGAGATGGACGACAAGCTGGTCATGGTGCGCCGCGGTGTGGAGCCCGCT
Source organism: Dehalococcoidia bacterium (assembly GCA_963579975.1). Lineage (GTDB taxonomy): Bacteria > Chloroflexota > Dehalococcoidia > Lucifugimonadales > CAUZJF01 > CAUZJF01. The sequence goes on along the minus strand of CAUZJF010000327.1, from coordinate 2,533 downwards.
ATCGGTCGGTGGGCGTTCCCGTCGGGCTACGTAGACCGGGGCGAGGCTGTGGAGGACGCGGCTGTCCGGGAGGTGAAGGAGGAGACGGGACTCGACGTCCGGCTCAAAGGATTCGTCGGCCTGTACTCTCGAACGGACGACCCAGTGGTCCTTGCCACGTTCTCGGCGGAAGCGACCGGAGACCAGCTCCGCGCCGGAGGCGACGCTTCTGAGGTCGAGCTCTTCGACCCGGACAACCTCCCGGACCTACCGTTTCCCCACGACGACCAGATCCTTACCGATTGGAGGAAATTCACCAAGAAGACCACAGAGAAACCAATGTCTTAACTCTGTGTTCTCTGTGGTTAGTCCTCCTCCGCCTCGTTGAAGATGCGGGTGAAGTCCTCGAAGGAGACCGTATTGTCGACGTTCTGGCATTCCAGGGCAAACGGCGAAGTCTCGTGGTCGGTGAAGGTCCAGGCGGAGGGGTTTGCGAAGCTCCAGCGACGCAACGACTTGTAGTGCTGCGCGAGAATCTCATCGGTCCTCTCGCTGCGGGACCCACTCGGATAGGCAAAGTGCACCGGCGCGAAACCAAGGCCGGTCTTATACTCGGCGTTGGACCCCTCGATCTCGGCCAGCACGCCCTTTTCGCCGTGTTGGGACAGCGTTTCCCCAAGCTTGGGATGGGTCGCCGTATGGGCGCCGATCTCCCAGCCGGTATCGAGTAGTTCTCGCGCGTGTTCCCAGGTCAAGAACGGTTTGTAGACTACGCCTTCGGTCGATGTCCGAATGCCGGCAGGCTCTCCCCGGGACGCCGCCGCGGTCGGCTCGCTGATGACGTAGCAGGTGCCGGCCATGCCGAATTCGCTCAGGATTGGCATCGCGATCTCCGAGGTGTCGAGCCAGCCGTTGTCGAAGTGGAGCACGACCGCACGTTGAGGCAACGTCGAGCCGCCTTCCAGCCAGCTGACCAGCCGGGTCGTCGGAACGACCTCCCAGCCCCCGTCGGCGATGTACTGGACGTGGCGCCGGAACTCAGCCTCGCCGATCACGCCGGTCGCCTTGTCGCCCGGCGGAACCGCCAGCTCGAGGTGTCCTTCCGGATAGACGTGGTGGTAAACGAGGACCGGTATTTTCTGGCTCATATTGCCCTCCAATATTACCATTTGCCGTCCGCCAGGAATTGGCTCTCGGGCAGGCCGCGCAGGCGTCTCAGACCAACAACGGCGATTACAGCGAGGACACCAAGGCCAGAGAAGGCCAGGCCCCATTCGTGGGCTTCTGGCGCGAGGTCGAGGACGCCGCCGAAAACTATCGGCCCCACCACACCACCAGCCATCCCCAGGAAAGCTTGCATCGCCATCGTCGACCCAAGCTGGTCCCGGCTCGACGCCTCGATGATGCCTGAATGATAGATGGCGGAGTCGGCCGCCGTGGACCATCCGTAGACGATCCCAATCAGGACGACGGCTCCCCATGGCCAGCCGACGGTCCAGCCGATTCCCCAGGAGCACACCCCACTCAGCGCGAAGATCGCCGACGCGGATATCCCTCGCCCCATGCGGTCCGAGAGATATCCGCCCATCAGGGGCCCGATGGAGCTGCTCGCCAGGGCCAGGCCCGCGACGGCGATCGCAATCGGCTCAGCGTCAGTGCGGTCGGCCCCACCCGCAACGAACACGGCGACAAGGAACAGCGGAAACCACGTCCGGACGGCGTAGAGCTGCCAGGCGTGGAGGGCATACCCGAGAATCAGGTAGCGCACAGTCGGATTCCGCAACGCCTTGAAGTCGAGCCTGCCGGTCGTCCCAGGTCGAGCCACCTGCCGACTACCTCGCAGCAGCAGGACCGCCAGCGGAAGGCTGAACGCCGAAATCAGCGAGACCGTGAGATAGGCGTCCCTCCACTCCATAGCCGTCATCAGCGCTCCAGACAAGACCAACGAGGCACTATTGGCACCATACTGAGCGGTCACAAAGACTCCCATCGAGGCACCCCGTCCGTCGCCGCGGAAGCGCTCCGCAACTATGCGGAGGCCCGGAACGTAGACGCACACGAAACCGATTCCTGCAATGCCCCGCAGTACGACGGCGGACGCGATGTCGTTTGCCATCAGCGGAAAGAGCAGGTGAGCGACCACGGAAATGACGGCCCCGAGAAGGAAGATGTTCCTTGGAGGCAACCTGTCTGTCAGCGGGACCAGCAGCAGCGCCGAAAGTGCGTATCCGAGCAGGTATGCGGAGAACACCAATCCGGCCTGCGTTTTGTTGAGCCCCCATTCGGGCAGGATGGTCGGAAGAGCGGCAACGTAGCTGGTGATCGGCATCAAGAGCACGAACAACATCAGCGACATCAGAGCGAGCCAGATGTAGTCTTGGCGACTCTGACGGGGGAGCGGACTACCGTTCGTTTCTCTCGAGCTCATCGGCTCTCGCTTATTGCGGCCAGGAGCTGGTGGGCGGGGCCCAGCCACGTTTCGTCCTGAGTCAGCGAGAGCATTTGCTCGAGGTCGGCACGGGCGGGCCCTGAGTCGTCGTTGAGGAGGTGTAGC
>CAUZJF010000326.1:0-3194 GCA_963579975.1 Dehalococcoidia bacterium | reverse complement strand
CCAAGCGAGAGCGCTCGGCTCGCAAGTCTCTTCGGAGGAAACCGCTGGACGAGAGCTAGTACAGAGGTCTATCATTCGCCGTGAGCCCGGCTCCGGTCACCGACCTATGCACCTGAACTCCACCCGCAGATAGAGGGGCTCCTGAACCGAGAGACCATCCGAGCGCTCCTGGTCGATGACGACCAGGGCGACTTTGCCGTGACTCGCGCCATGGCGCAGCAGATTACGCGGCCCAAGATCGAGTTGGATTGGGTGGCGACCTTCGAAGAAGACCGTGACGCCTTGACCCAGGACGACTACGACGTCTACATCGTGGACTACTGCCTGGAAGACCGGACCGGCCTTGATCTGTTGCGGGAAGCCGGACGACAACAACTACAGTCTCCCGTGATCATGTTGACGGGCCGGGGCAGCCACGCAGTCGACATGGAAGCCACGCAGGCCGGTGCGGCAGACTATTGGGTCAAAGGAGAGATCGGGCCCGCCGATCTCGAGCGGTCGATCCGCTACGCCTTCGATCGGGTGGAAGCGCTCACTGCGCTGCGGGAGAGCTAGGAGCGGCATCGTGGCATGTTCGACCACACCTTCCCATCGGGGTGTATCGCTGCACGCCACAAGGCGACTTTATCGATGCAAACCCAGCGTTGGTAAGGATGCTCGGCTACCCTGATCCGGCTACTCTCGAGAAGTCCTACACCACAAACTATTGTCAACAATACATTTTTAGAAACGCGCCCGGCAGGACTCGAACCTGCGACCTACGGATTAGAAGTCCGTTGCTCTATCCAGCTGAGCTACGGGCGCCGGAGACGGCCGGTTTCGGCCGGAAACCTCGTGGAAGCTAACGAACCGCTGTGGTCCGTCAACGAGATTCATGGCGTGGGACTACCCGCCTGCACTCAGGCGCCGGAAGACCGCAGAACAGCTACCAGGAACCCCCTGGCCACCCATGGCGACGCCCAGGCCCCAGCTCAGGAAAGTGGACGTACCGGGATCAGGGAGCTCTCCCGAAATACCCGTCCAGGGCCAAGTCGAAGAGGGCCTCTTCTGACGGCCATCTGACGAGTGATTTTCGCACGTCGGCCACCCAAGTTATCGTTAGGCCCGAACACGATCCGGTTCAGACGGTACACTTTCTTCGGATACATGCATGCTGGAGTCCCCTCGAAGTCACGATGTGGCACTGGTTGAAATCTATCCGCATGGCTTCACCAAACGTCCCGGGTAGGCGACCCACGCGCACGGACTCATTCTGGTTTTCATGCGTGGCGTCGGGTAGCCATACAGGCTGGCCAGATCCAAGGCCCGAGACGCCGAATCGAAGAACGCCCCCTGCGGATAACCGCGAGGGGCATTTCGTTATCAATTGGTGGACGAACGGCCTAGTTGATGTCCCACCAAACCGGGGTGACCAGATCGAGTCCGCCGCCTTGGCGGGCAATGGCCGCGTCCAGATTGCTACTGTTCAGGGACTGCTCGCTATCCGGGTAGGAAAAACGAATCGGAATCCGGCTGGTGAGCAGATCCCGACCCGCAATGAGTGTCGGCGAATCTACCCGACGCCAGTTGGAGTAAGCTTCCTGACCGTTCATCCAAAGCGCGATCCACTTCTGGAGATGGATGGAACTCAACCCGCCGTAGGTGACATCTGGCTGGGCCAGATAGGTCGAGATTTTCGCGCTACTCGGACCCTCTACGTATGCACTGTACATGCTCATGTTGGCCTCGATGGCCTCCATATATAACTCACCGGGACTTCCGCTGATCCAGCCCCTCGCGGCCGCTTCAGCCTGCAGGAAGAGGACCTCGGCGTACGTCATGACAGCGCTCGGAGTCTCAGCTGCGGCGTCGCCACGCCAGAACTCACCTATCCGGGAGAAAAAGGACAGCGATTGTCCGGGAGGCAGGTGCTCAGAACCATTACTGTGTCCGCGAAACTGTCCGTCCCTACGTGCTGGCTTCGCATAAACGGCGAGCCGTGGGTCGTTCAGATCAAGCAGCATGTCGATCATGGTCCTGCTCACCCCGTGGTCGTCACGCGTGAGGTAGTCCACATAGAATGGATTCTCGTACGGAGAGCCTGGGTAATCCATGAACGCGTTGTCGGCGTTGCTAGTGAAGCCGCCCGCAGCGAACGCGGTCGCGAACTCGGCGCGCGCCCTTCCAGGGTCCACCTCCGAGAGGCGCATGGCCAGGCGCATGCGAAGGGAGTTCGCGAACCGCCGCCACCGGGTGAAATTGTTTTTGTAGAGGAGATCGCCGGATCCGAAATTTGTGCTTCCGGAGCCCACCAGCGCCGCGCCGCGCGCCAGATCCGCGAACAGTCCATCATAGACGCTTGACTGCGCATCGTAGACCGGCACAACGATCGCTTCGCCCGCAAGGGCCTCGGAGTACGGCACGTCACCCCAGAGGTCCGTCACGATGTGGAAGACCCAGGACTTCCAGATGCGACCGACGCCCTCGATATTCGGCTCACCGGACTCGACTCCCTTGTCCACCACCAACTGAATGTCCTTCAGACCTCCGGCGTAGTACCCGCCCCAGAACGCTTCCATGCTCGAAGCGCGCACCTGACCCTGTTCCTCACTCGGGTACTGAATCTGGACGAAATGCTGAGCCCAGATGCCGGTATGCGACGCCATCTGCAGGGCGCCGAACACCGTCCGAACGGTACTCTGAATCGCCTGAGGCAGAAGGAACCTAGCAGACACGTCGGTCGGGGCGTTCGGGTTCGTATTGATGTCCGTCAGCCCGTCTGTACAAGCTGCGGCAGTCCAAGCAATAATGACCAAAATCGCGGCCCGGGCAGGTCTCATGTTACGCATGATTTTTGCCTTTCTTTTCGGCACCGTTAAGGCCGTAGGGAGATTGCGAACCCGACGCTTCTGGCCGTCGGGAACTGGCCGAATTCGATGCCCTGTACGTTGCTGGCGTCGAACGCCGTCTCCGGATCGATGTTCTCGACCGTGGACCAAAGGAACAGGTTTCTTCCAATCAGGCTAAGATTGCCCCCCCGGAAACCGACCGCGGCTACCCAACTGGTCGGGATTTCATAACCAACCCGGACCTCGCGAAGCTTGATGTAGCTCGCGTCCTCAATCGACGCTTCTTGAATCCCGAAGTTTCCATGAAAAAAATCCTGGGGACACGTAATGACCTCGGTAGTGCCGTCACCGTTGAGAGAGCCGTCG
>CAUZJF010000325.1:0-3198 GCA_963579975.1 Dehalococcoidia bacterium | reverse complement strand
ACCGCAGCGACTCGTCGAAGGCAAAAGAGTACTCCTTTGCCTTCGACGGAGCGCTCGCCGCCATTGAGGACCTGCCCCAACCGACAGTCTGCGCGATCAAGGGCTTTTGCATCGGCGGCGGGTGCGAGCTTTCGATGGCAGCGGACATTCGCGTCACGGCCGACAACGGCGTGTTCGGCATCCCCGTGGCCCATCTCGGCATTCTGATCGGCTATAGGGAGATGTGGCGTCTGATCGATCTCGTCGGGCGGGGAAACGCGTCCTACATACTGCTCTCGGGCCGCCGGTTCCCCGCCGACGAAGCTTTCCATATGGGACTCGTGAATCAGGTCCTCCCGCTGAGCGAGGTCGACGGCCACGTAGAGAAGCTGGCGCAGGACATGGTGCCCCTTGCGCCGTTATCACAACGTCGCAACAAGGAGATCATGCGCACCGTTCTGGGGGACCCGGCTCTCAACGGACTGACGTCCGAGCAAGAGCACCTGCCGTTCGCCAATTTCGACAGCGAGGACTTCCTGGAGGGCCGCCTCGCCTTTCTTGAACACCGTAAACCGGAATTCAAAGGCCAGTAGATAGTGTCAGGTCCGAATTGGAAGCCAATGGATAACAGTGAAACCTCGTCGCCCGAGATAGCACAGACGTCGGCCCTCGACGGTGTCAAGGTAATCGACTGCACTCATTTCTTGGCAGGGCCTTTCTGCACGATGCTGCTGGGCGACATGGGCGCCGACGTGATCAAGATCGAGAAGCCCAACGGCGGCGATGACACCCGACGTGCCGGGCCGCCTTTTGTCAACGGCGAGTCGGCTGCGTTCTTGGGAATCAATCGGAACAAACGCAGCATTGTTCTCGACCTGAAATCTGCCGCAGGCGTTGAGATCGTTCGACGCCTGGTCCGGGATGCCGACGTGTTCGTGCAGAACCTTCGACCGGGCACTCTGGAGCGGCTTAGCCTCGGATACGAAGAGGTCCACGCCTTGAATCCCGCGCTCGTCTACTGCACGGTCTCAGGATACGGCACCACCGGACCATACAAGGACCGGCCCAACTTCGATCTCATCGCCCAGGGGATGAGCGGGCTTATGAGTGTCACAGGTCACCCAGGCGGGCCGCCAACAAAGATCGGCGTGCCGATCACTGACCTGAATGCTGGGATGTACGCCGCCTACGGAGTTCTCTCCGCTTACGTATCTCGACTTCGGACCGGCGAAGGGCAGCAAGTCGACACTTCGCTTTTGGAAGCCGGTATCGCCTACACGTTCGGGGAATCGGCCGTTTTTTTCGAGAGTGGGAGGGTTCCGGGCCCGATTGGCTCGGCCCACCCCCTAGCGGCACCCTACCAGGCTCTGGCGACTTCTGACGGCTACGTCAACGTCGGGGCGCCCAACCAGGCCAACTGGGAACGGCTGTGCGAGGTTATCGGCCGCCTCGACCTCCTCGAAGACGCCCGGTTCGCATCGAACGCGGCTCGGGTCGAGAACCGTGATGCGCTCATCGGCGCCATGCAGCCGACCTTCGCAGGCCGCACCACCGCCGAATGGATCAAGGCGATGGAGGCCGCAGGCATCCCGTGCGGCCCGATCAAGGATATGGCCGAGGTCTACGCCGATGCCCAGGTCATCGCGCGTGACATGATGTTGGAGATGGAACACCCCGTCGCAGGGACGGTCCGCAACATCGGGTTTCCAGTGAAGCTCTCGGCGACGCCACCGGTGGTCCAACGGCCTGCTCCCACGCTTGGGCAGCACACCGAAGAGGTCCTGGCCGAACATGGCTATTCACAAGATGAGATAGTCGCTTTCCGGGACACGGGCATCGCGCCATAGACAAGGGGCGCATGCAATGCTCCCCTACGTCCCACCCTAACGCCTAACCCCCGATCCCCTAATCCCTCGTCCAACCCCGGCACGTGCTCCGCGCCTGTCGGCACGGCTATCGACGAGCCCTCGAAATCGTCTCCCACCGGCCTCCAAGGTGCTCGGCTAAGAACGCCTCGGCAACGGCGGAAAACGAAAGGGCATTCTCGGGTCGAAGGAAGCCGTGTCCTTCGTCGGAGTAAAGGACGTACGTCACAGGGATGTCCTTGTCCTGCATTGCCTGGACGATCTGGTCGGACTCAGCATGCTTGACACGCGGATCGTTGGCGCCCTGGCCGATCAAAAGCGGCCTGCTGATCTCATCCACATGAATCAACGGCGACCTCTCGGTGAGCAGCGCCTTACCGGCGTCGGTCCGATGGTCGCCGACTCGCGTGCTAAAAACGTTCAACATCGGTTCCCGGTAGGGCGGTATCGACTCGAGCAGTGTGATCAGTTTGGAGGGGCCGACGATATCCACTCCACACGCGAACGTCTGGGGTGTCGCGGTCAATCCGACCAACGCCGCGTATCCTCCATAGCTGCCGCCGGTGATCGCAATCTTCCGCGGGTAGGCGATGCCCTCGTCGATGGCCCACCGAACGGCATCGAGGAGGTCGTCGTGCATCTTGCGGCCCCACTCGAAGTCGCCCGCGTTGGTGAACGCCTTCCCGAGCCCCGTCGAGCCCTTGAAGTTCGTGCTGAGCATGGCGTATCCGCGGTTGGCCAGAAACTGGTGCATCGGACTGTAGCCCCCACTCGTCGCGGTGCCACGGGCCGCCGTGCATGTCGGGTCGGCCGGGGCGATTGCTGTGGAAGCCTACCGCAGGCTGTAGTAGCATACGCGGTCGAGATCATCTCGCGACTTGATTAACACCGGGCGCATGTGGGCCAGCGGGAACCTCTCCAGCTCGCTTCGGTTGGTAAACAGGAACACCGCATTCCTGGACTCCCGGCCGTAGAGGTAGTAGCGCACCGGGCCGTTGTCCATGAGGTAGGCCACGATCCAGCGCGAGTAATCGAGGGCCCGGCTGACGATCTCGACGTCTCCGTCGGCCACCGTACCGAGGTAATCCAGGTCAGGGGCGATCGAATTGTCGAGTACCTGCCACTCCTTCCGCTTGTATGTGAACGCCACGGCTTGCACGTGTTTCTCGGTGGGGGGTGAGCAATGTCGTCGCTGACGTCCGCCCGTGGGTCCTCTGCCGGTCCCACCCAGACGGTTAGCATCCCATTCAATGGTGGGAGGTAACTCAGCCGCGTTCCGTCTGGGCTTAACCTTTCTGCGCCTTTTTCGGTGAGCCTTTCTGGAGGCCCACCAAAACCTCGTTCAGACTGCCCG
>CAUZJF010000324.1:0-3200 GCA_963579975.1 Dehalococcoidia bacterium | reverse complement strand
AACGGCGACATCCAGAAGATTGTCGTCTGCGATCTCAAGGACAATACTTTCTACGCATTGATCTACCTCGCCGTGAACGGGGAAGTGGTCGCCGTGGACTCACGTCCGAGCGACGCCATCGCCTTGGCCCTACGCGTCAAAGCACCGATTTTCGTCGAGGAGAGCGTCATCGACAACTCCAAGACTTCCGACCTTGTGAAGGGCACCGATGATTCCGAGCAACTTGAGCAGTGGTTGGAGAGCCTTGACCCTGAGCAACTTGGAAAATACAAGATGTAAGCGTCCGACCGACGTCACCTGCCCGCCTTGGCTTGACAGCCCCGTTCACCGCTCCCTAGAATACCGCGAGCCTTCTGCGCCCATTGAGCCGCCACTCGGTGGCGAGAGCTCCTTGACTACAAGATGTCGATGATTGTCGCCATCGCCAACCAGAAGGGCGGCGTCGGCAAGACCACCACAGCCGTCAACCTCTCCGCCGCGCTCGCGCTGCGCGGCCGGCGAACCCTTCTCATCGATTTGGACCCTCAGGCGAACAGCAGTATGTCATTCATCGACATGCAGACGGTGACCCTGTCTGTCTACGACGCCATCGAAGGCAGCTCGTGCACGCTGGCCGATACGATCGTCGAGTCGACACAGCCGAACCTGTCGGTAGCGCCTTCGCGCATTTCGTTGGCCAAGCTCGAGGGAAAGCTAGTGGGGGAGATCGACTCGCACTTCCGCCTCAAGGACCGCCTGGAGCCAGTGCTGAAGGACTACTCGGACATCGTCATCGACTGCCCACCCGCCCTGGGTCTCCTCACGGTCAACGCCCTCGTCGCTGCCACGCATCTTCTGATTCCGATCCAGTCGTCGTACTTCGCGCTGGAGGGAACAGACGACCTACTCGAGACGATCGAGAAGGTCAGAACCAGAGCCAACCCCAACCTGAAAATCATTGGCGTGGTCATCACGATGCACGACCGCCGAACCTCGCTGGCGCGTGACATCCGAGGCCAGATCAATAAGGTCTTCGGCGACAAAGTCTTCAGCACGGTGATCTCGAAAAGCATTCGTCTCGAGGAAAGTCCGGCGTACAAGGAATCAATTTTCAGTTTCGCGCCAGAGTCGTCCGGGGCCAGCGAGTACTACCGGCTCTGCGAGGAGGTAATGGATCGTGCCTAGGAGAGGGTTGCCTCAGTCCATACGGATGCGCCACGACCAACACTACGTCGAAGCATTGGCTGCCTCGAGCGGTATGCCGATCGGTAGACTGGTGCCAATCGAGCAGGTCGATCCGAACCCCAACCAGCCTCGGCAGGTCATGGGCGAACTTTCCGAACTGATGGCGTCGATTGTTGAGAAGGGAATCATTCAGCCGCTAATCGTTCGGCAGCGCGGACAGCGATTCCAGATCATGGCAGGTGAGCGGAGGTACCAGGCGGCAATCCAGGTGGGACTGCAGGAGGTGCCGGTTGTCATCCGTGACGGCGACGAGGCAGAGATCATCGAAATCGCGCTCATCGAGAACATCCAACGGAAGGACCTGACGGTGTTCGAGGAGGCCGAAGCGCTCTCGATGCTGTCTGAGAAGCACGGACATACTCACGAGCAACTGGCGAAGCGGCTGGGGAAGTCGCGCACATCAATCACCGAGTCGCTTACGGTCGACGGCATGCCGGAAGACGTCAAGAACCTTTGTCGGCTGGCCGACATTACATCCAAGTCATTGCTGCTACAGATAGTTCGGCAATCTAATATCCAGGAAATGACGAAGCTGGTCGAGTTCGTCACCAGAGAAGGCACGACGACTCGGGCTCAGCTTCGCAAGGAGGTCGGAAGGCCGAAGAAGGCTGGGCGACCGAAAGCGTACGTCTTCCAGTATCTGGCGCCGACCAAAGAGTTCAACCTGCGCTTAAACTTCAGAAAGTCCCGCGTTGACCGTGGTGAGATCATCGAAGCGCTCGAAGCGATTATTTTAGAACTCAGGAAGTCGACGCGATAGAGCCTCTCCGCCTCTCCATATTGCAGCCGCCGGCCGCAGGGCTGACCCGCAGTTGACCCGCCGGCGCCCGCACCACGGTCACGATCGGCAAGTGGCGTTTATGACGCGCGAGAAAGCTTTAATTTGCTGGATCTGGACTCAGTAAGTTAACATAACATCCATTATCAGACCCTAAACATCCGACGGGCTCACCCCGTAAAGCACGGCAAATGAAGGCCCCTCCCAGAGCCTGAGACCCTGTGTGCTATCGTCTTTGGCGATGTTCCGGCTGCTCGACCGCTACGTCGTCCGTGAGGTGCTGCCGCCGTTCCTGCTAGCACTCCTAGTCTTCACGTTCGTCTTGATGATTCCGCCCCTCATGGACGTCGCCGAGGGGCTGATTGCCAAGGGCGTCGCGCCCGCGACCATTGTTCAGATCATGGCCACCTTGGTGCCGCAAGCGCTCGGGGTCACGATTCCGATGGCGTTCCTAATTGGGTTACTGATCGGGCTGGGCCGCCTGTCCGCCGATCGGGAGGTGGTCGCGCTGCAAGCGTGCGGCGTCAGTCTGGCGCGCTTGCTGCGTCCCACGCTCGCGTTGGCCGGGCTGGCGGCGGCAGCGACCGCCTACATCCTGATGGTGTCCCTGCCGGACGCCAACCAGAGCTTCCGAGAACTTACCTACTCAGTCATCGCCTCACGGGCCCAGGACGAGGTCAAGCCCCGGGTCTTCTACGAAGACTTCCCGAACATCATCGTTTACGTCCGGGACGCCCCGCCGGGGTCGTCGGAATGGAGCGACGTCTTTCTCGCCGACACCCGGGACCCGGCCAGCCCGGAAATATTTATCTCCGAGCACGGCCGGATGCTGCTCAACCGCGAGGAGCGGCGCGTGTCGATTCTGCTCGAGAACGGCGCCCGCCACCAGGTAGCGCCAGAGCGACCAGAAGAGTACGAGGTGCACGAGTTCGACCGGATGGTGATGAGCCTCGACCCCGAGACTGTCTTTCCCAGAGTCGGGCCTGAGCGCGGCTACCCGGAGCTCACCATCCCGGAGCTTCAGGAGGAGGTGGATCGCCTCACCGAAGCTGGGCTCTCGCCGCACCGTCCGATCATGGAGATCCATAGGAAGTTCTCCATTCCCGCGGCCTGCTTCATCTTCGCGCTGCTGGGCTTGGCGCTCGGTATCAACAACCGGAAAGATGGAAAGCTGGCCAGCTTCGTCATCGGCATCGGC
>CAUZJF010000323.1:0-3203 GCA_963579975.1 Dehalococcoidia bacterium | reverse complement strand
TGCCGTCGGAGTCCTCTGCAAGGCTATGGGCTCCAAAGAACTCGCCAGGGTAACGACCTCCCTGACCGAAGGTGTACAGCTCCTCCATGGTCTCCCGGAGGACGACCCGAATCCGCTGATTCACACCGTCGGCAATGTAGATGTACCGCTGCTCTGGATCCACTGAGAACGCGACATCCCAAGTGGATCCGGCTCCGAGGGTTGCTGGCGCGTAGAACGCCTCGTCTATGAACTCGCCCGCGGGCGTGAATACCTGGATCCGGTTGCTCTGCCGGTCACAGACGTACACGAGACGATCGACCGAGAACTTGGCGCAGTGGACCGGTCCACGAAACTGCGGGGCCGGCGGCTGGTTGGCTCCGCGGGGACCGAATTCGTAGTTATCGTTCGGCTCGTTCCCGTACGCGCCCCAGAAGCGCTGCATCTCTCCGGTCTCTGAGTCGAGGACCGCGACCCGCCGATTGAAGTAGCCGTCGGACACAAAGACCTCGTCCGTTTCCTCATCCACGAAGAGCTGGGCAACGCGCCCGAAGCTGACGGGATCTAGGCTGTTGGGGATGAATCCGTTTCCGTCAGGGGCCTGTCTGGCGTTCGCGGAACCGAATTGCGATACCACATCGCCGTCCTGGGTCAGCTTCAGGATGTGCGAGTCTCCGCCCCCATTCCCCCCAACCCACACATAGCCCTCGTGGTCGACGAAGATGCCGTGGTTCGACTCAGGCCATTCATAACCCTGGTAGTTCTCTCCTGGGTCTCCGCCCCAGGCCTGAACGATGTTTCCGTCGCGATCGAACCCCAGAATGGGCGGGGCTCCGACGCAGCATTCCCCAGTCGGCGGATTCTGCTCGGCTCCGGACTCACCACCCGTCAGGGTCGCCGAACTACGGTGGACCATCCAGATCACGTCATCGTCGTCGACCCATACGCCAATAGCGTTACCTAGAAGCCAATTGTTTGGGAACGGCTGCGGCCAGAAGGGATCGACTTCAAAGAGCGGCCCCTGCATTTGAGCAGATACAGTTCCGTGAAGCTGAGACTGACCGACCCAGAGAAGCCCGATCACTGCCATCAAACAGGCTGCCAAAACGGCCGTGCGCCTAGAATTCATCGGTGATCTCCCTCTGTGAGGCCCCCCGGTGCGGAACGCCGCACCGACCGCCTCACGGACGTATTCTTGGATGGTAGTGCGGGCCATGGAGCGGAGCAAGCGATGAGGTCCGAGCCGGCTTCCAAGAGCGGGCGATAGGACCAAGCTTCGGCCTCGTCGTCAGCCAAGCAGGGTCGTCAGCTCTGAAACGTGTTCCACCGCTTCCATCTCGTGGATCATATTCAGGATCTCCCCGATGCGGCCCGAAGACAGCCCGGAGTCCGGCATCAGTGTGCGGTACTTGGCGTCCACATCGCTCCATTCGATGCCGCGTGGCCCGGACCCTCGCGGCGCATCGACCGTGCTCGTATACGCGTCGCCCGAACGGGTAACGATCGTGACGGTTCCGCCCCAACCCCAATCGTAGTTGACTGGAGGTGGCGACGGATCGAGTTCGACCAGATCCATGAGCATGGCGGCCACCGGACTATGGATCTTCTCAGGCGTAGCGTGAATCCAGGAGAAATCTCTGTCGGCCACTGCGGAGGCAAGGAAGTACGGCAAGCTGTGGATCGCCTCGATCAGGTCCCGTGGGCGGCGGCTGCCACCGACCGTCGTCCGATTCGGACCGGAAACGAGGATCTGGACCACCTCCTCCGGTCGCACGGCCGCCTGCCGGGCAGCGTTGACCGCCGCCTCAACGGTGCTAGAAAACGGGTGGGCTCCGGGCCAGAGCTTGATCGCCAAATACTGGACGATGTCCCACTCCTGAAGATCACCCTCTAAGCTCTCGACATTGCCACCGCCATACACTCCCGCGAATCCGCCCGGTGGGTCGAGAATGTTCTCATTGACTGTGTACCCACGGCCCGCAGCCAGCGCCGCGTTGACCCCGCAGAGGGCCGCGTTCGCGGCCATGTACTCCCGAGCCCAACTGTTCGTCCCTATCGAGAGGCCTCCCTGCGTGATCGCGGTGATGCCGATCGTGTGGGCCATCTGCTCGTCCGTCAGATCCAGCAGCTTGGCTGCCGCAACGGCCCCTCCGAATGCGACGATCTGGGAGGCGTGGACGCCGCCCCTCCCACCTACCCTGGCCTCACCGATCCGGCCCGCCGCCTCGTAGCCTGTGGCGATGGCCAGCAGCAGATCCTGGCCCGTCGCGCCCATGCGCTCGCCGATGGCCAGGCCTACCGACGTAAGGGTCGTACCGCAGTGAGCCACATTACGCATGTCGCTGTCATCGGACGCGGCGGCATCGCTGAGAATCGCGTTGACCCGCGCGACTTCGTGGGCCGGCAATCTCGCACCATCGAACCAGACTGTGGCCTCTGGCGTACCGCCGTGCTCAGCCGCCAATTCTCGAACAATGCGGGCCGACCCGATGAGTGACCCGGCTGCGGCGCTGGCCAATGTGCTGGCGACGATCATCTTAGCGTGCTCGACCGCCAACAGCGGGAGGTCTTCGAATGCCGTCCGCGCGAGAACTCGAGCAAGTGCCAGCGCGGAACCATCCTCCTGCATCGACATCCCCCCTGCCTGCCGCCCCTCCCGCGCCAGGGCGAGGAGAGGGGACGCTCCCGACATCCCTATAATACCCCCGGCAGCGACCGCGTGCTTCAGTAGGCCACGTCGGGTGAGGATAAGTGAATTCACCAGCGGCAGGTCTGTATCACGTTCGGGTCGCAAGGGGTCCTCCGTTGTGAAGGCGAAGATCCGAAGTCCGAACTCGGTCTTCGAGGGAGAGGAAAGATGCAACGCTCCGATATGGTCTGCAAGAAAGGTCCGTTACCCCCATCATCTACTTTCTCGCGTCATGATCCGTGGTTAGTCTCTCCCAAAACCGCTCCATTCTCATGGAGGACCAATGAAGAGGCCACTCGCCAAATTCGTCCTGATATCGCTGATTTCGGTCATCGCCTTACCCCGACCCGCCGCCGCTCAAACGCCGGACGACAACTCCGATAGGGATGTGACCTCTGCCGAGTATGAACAGTGGAAGGTGGAGCTGTCCAACTGGGGCCGGTGGGGAGAAGATGACGAGATTGGGGCTCTGAACCTGATTACGTCACAGAAACGCTTGGCTGCTATAGCTCTGATTCAGGACGGGGTTTCCGTG
>CAUZJF010000322.1:0-3210 GCA_963579975.1 Dehalococcoidia bacterium | reverse complement strand
ACGACTATCTCGATGTTCGTGTCGTCTGTAACCCTCAGACCTCGTACGAATCTGGGACGAACGCCCTGCTTCTGCATCCACTGGGTTATTGTGTTGCCTCCGCCGTGCACTAGGACCGGCCGGGCGCCGGCCCTCTGGAGCGCCACCACGTCATCCAGGGTCGTGTCATGATTGCCCAGCGTGCTACCGCCGAGCTTGATTACTATCGTCCCAAGTCCATGTACTGCCTCCCCAGCGACGTTGCCCGCCTTTGTATCGGCGCCGGGGGCCGGTATCGGGCCCCGACTGTCCGCCTCTTCGGGCGGGTAACCGACATCCGACATATGTGCCTCGGTCATGTGAACATCACATATTTGCGAAGGTGGTTGATCGGTTCGGTCCCGAGCTGACACCCGGGGAACCGGCAGGCCGCGTCTCGAGCCTCGAGAAGACCGCCGCGCGTTAGGTGCTGTAGGCAGAATTGAGGGTTACGTACTCCTCAGTCAGGTCGCAGCCCCAGGCGGTGGCGACCGCCGCACCTGCGTCAACGCTGACTCGGAATCGCACCTCGGGGACACTCATCGCGCTGATCACGGCGTCCTTGAGATAAGGAATGGCGATGCCTTCGTGCGCGATGTGAATGTCGTTGATGAAAATGTCGACTCTCGATTCGTCGAACTCGATACCGCTCTTGCCGAGGGCCATCATGAGCCGTCCCCAGTTCGGGTCCCGGCCATGGACCATCGCCTTGACAAGCAGCGACGAAGCTATCTCTCGCGCTGCGCACCGAGCGTCGTCAACGGTCTGGGCACCGACGACCTCGACCTCTATCAGCCTCTGGGCGCCCTCCGCGTCCTTCACCAGCTCTTTGGCCAGCGCGGTGCAAACGTACGTCAGCCCCTCCTGGAACACATCGGCGCCCGCCGATCCGACCGTTATAGCGTCGCCGCCGGCCTTGCCGTTAGCGAATACCAGCGCCGTGTCGTTGGTGCTCTGGTCGCCATCGATGTCGATCATGTTGAACGACACGTCGACCGCCTCGTGCAATGCGCGATCAAGGAACAACTTCTCGACACGGGCGTCCGTCGCGACAAACGCCAGCATGGTGGCCATGTTGGGGTGGATCATTCCGGCGCCCTTCGCGGTGCCGCCAATCCTGATCTTGGTCCCCGATACCTCCAGGGACACGGCTATCTCTTTCTGCCGTGTATCTGTCGTCAGTATCGCGCCGGCGAAATCCGTGCCGCTTTCATCTCCCAGTTGGATGTTGCCGAGATTCTGACGCACGAGCGCCATGGGCAGTTCCACACCGATCATGCCGGTGCTGCAGACCAGCACCTCCTCGGCGACGACGCCTATGTGTCCGGCGGCCAAAGCCGCCATCTCTTCCGCATCCCGGAGTCCCTGTCCGCCGACACAGCAGTTAGCGCAGCCGCTGTTGGCAACGACCGCGCGAGCCTGTCCGCCCGCGACCCGTTGCCTGGTGACTACCACTGAAGGCGAAACGACCTTGTTCGAGGTGAATACGCCCGCTACCGTCGCGGGCACGTCCGACACCAGGAGGCCGAGATCGGCAGTCCCTTCTCCGGCGGTCTTGATTCCGGCGTGTGTGGCCCCTGCCGTGAATCCTTTTGGAGAGGTGACACCTCCCCCTTTTATCAACTCGATCATCGCCGTCACTATTGGCATCTCCACCGCATCACGTTCGACGTGATGCGTCCGCGGCAGTATAACATAGGCACCTATAGCTAGAAATCTACCTCAACAGGAACACTTCCGGCCTCCTCCACACTTCCTGCCGGAATCTGCGCCGAGGTCGCGGATGACGCGGCGGTCGGATATAGTATTTGCCGCTCCCCAGTACAGTCGGTGACATATTGGAGGTCTCGATGGCACACGAACGAATCGGTAAACGGACTACAAAGGGCAGCTATCTTTTCCCTAATTCGAACTTCCAGGTCAGCAGTGCGGTGCGAGCCGGCAACTTTGTGTTCCTCCAGGGCCAGACGGGGCTTACCCTCGACTCCAAAGACTTCGTCGGAGAAGGAGACCCGGCGGCGCAGGCCGAAAACGCTATGCAGTGCGTCAGGGTACTCCTCGAAGAAGCCGGCGCCCGAATGGAAGACGTGTGCAAGATCGTCACCTACGTTACGGACGCGTCCTACCGAAAACTCGTCTACCCGATGATATTCAAGCACCTGAAAGACGTCTATCCGGTCTCGACCGGTCTCGTGGTATCTGCGTTGGCGAGGCCCGAGCTCGATTTCGAGATCGACGTCTACGCCGTAATCCCCGACGACAGGGACTGAGCGCGAGGATACCCGCATGAAAATCACATCGGTCGAAGCCGCGACATGCGTCGTCCCTCTCGAGAGGGGAGTCGCGATCTCTACTCGCGCCATCCGGGAGCGGCACTATACTCTGGTCCGGATCAGAACTGACTCCGGCGCGGAAGGTATCGGTTTCTGCTATGGCGGGACCCGCGCTGGGCACCTGTCGACTTTAGCCGTCCGGGATCTGCTCAGACCCAGTGTGCTCGGGCGAGACCCTCACCAGGTCGAGGCGATCTGGGACTCGATGTTCCGCGAGAGCCTTCTGCAAGGTCGCAGGGGCTCGGTGCTCAGGGCCATCAGCGCAATCGACATCGCGTTATGGGATCTGGTTTCCCGGGATGCTGGGCTGCCCCTATACCAGTATCTAGGTGGCTACACCGACGAAATGGTGCCCGCCTACGCCAGCGGCGGTTATTACGCCGAGGATAAGGGCCCCGACGAGCTCGCCGAGGAGATGCGCGGCTACGTCGATATGGGGTTCAACGCCGCCAAGATCAAGGTGGGCCGCGTTTCCACCCAGGAAGACGTAACGAGAATCGGAGCCGCGAGAGAGGCGGTGGGCGCCGACGCGAAACTCTTTCTTGACGCCAACAACACGTGGCCAGACGCGATCTCGGCCATCCAGGCGGTGCGAGCGTTCGAGGAGCACGAGCCGGGCTGGATTGAAGAGCCTCTCATGCCCGACGATATCGCGGGACACGGCGAGGTCGCGGCGTCCGTCGAGACCCCGGTGGCCACGGGCGAGCTCCACGCGACTCGATGGGAATTCCAGCAGCTAATCGAACACGGCGCCGCTTCCATTCTCCAGCCGGACGCTGCCGTCTGCGGCGGCATCACCGAGTGGCGGAGAATCGCAGCCACGGCCGCATCGAGTAACCTGACCGTAGCGCCCCACTGG
>CAUZJF010000321.1:0-3214 GCA_963579975.1 Dehalococcoidia bacterium | reverse complement strand
GCTGCGAAACGGCCGCCAGGGTCAGGCCATCAGGAAGCTCGACGGTCAGGTCCTTAGCACTGTGTACAGCGAGATCGATCTCACCGCTAAGAAGAGCCAGCTCGATCTCCTTAACGAACATGCCCTTTTCCATGGTGAGTAGGGGAGCGTCCTTGTTGGTGTCTCCCGTAGTGCTGATGCGAGACAGGGTGAATTGGCGATCAGGGAATCGCGCGCGTAGCTTCGATACGACGTCTCCGGTTTGGACCAGGGAAAGCGGGCTCGACCTCGTGCCCACCACAACGAGCTGAGAAGTCACGCTGAGTCCATGGTCAACCGCTCTTGGAGGCCACCTGGGCGCCTTTGTCAAGGGCCAGGTCCTCCCACATCTTGCAGACGCCGTCCTCGCAAGCGCATTCGGTGGCGATAAGAAGACGGCCTACCAAGGACTCCTTCGCTTCCTCCGTCCTGCCGGACTGTACAAGCTCGACAAGGTCGTCGGTCAAACAGGCTTGCCAATGGTCGGCGTTGAGCTGGATGCCCTTTCCTGCCAGCTCACTTCGGACCTCGGACAGCAGAGGAGCAAGGTCCGCCCACTCCATCACTCCGAGTCGCGATTGGACGCGGCCGGTCCCCGCCAGTTCCTCGCGGAATTTGCGGGCCAGAGCCGGACTTGCTCCGCCTGTCGAAGCGGCGACGATCACCTCGCCCCGACGTACGACAGCAGGAGCGATCCAGGTACATAAGTGGGTAACGTCGGAGACGTTGAGGGGGACGTTCCGGGCCCTGGCTTCCTCGCCCACGCTGCGGTTTACGTGGTTGTCTCCGGGGTCGGCGACGATCGCGATAAACGCATCCTCAAGGTCTCCCGGCTCGTAGCCACGCCTGATCCACGTCAGCCGCTCTCCGTCGACTTCCCTAAGCAAGGTGTCGTTTATCTCAGCGCTGATGACTTCGACTCGAGCTCCGTACTCCAACAGCCGGGTGGTTTTCTCCTCGCCAATGTTGCCGCCGCCGATCACCACGCAACGCCTTTCCCGGACGTCAAGAAATACCGGGTAGTATGCGGGCATCGTTATTTCCTTCTCGAGGGCTTGGCCTCTGACAAGGGCCTGCGGGCGTGGAGGAGGCTCGGCTGCGTGCGGAGCGTCGAAAGTCGTCCCTGGCGGCCTTCGTTAGAGTAGCATTTGACCCCTAGCGCGTCAAACTTAACGTGTCTATCTCGCGGCGCGCGGTCCGTCGATACATTGTCGGGTTCGGACGCCTATGCTATCGTTGGCGCCAGAGGGGGCCGTGGAGGACGCAAGACGCCGGCTATTCGAACGTCTGTGGGCAGAAATCCGTGACAAACGGGTTGTCGAAGCGATGGAACGAGTACGTCGCGAGGAGTTCGTGTCTGAAGCTGTCAGTCAGGCTGCCTATGAAGACGCTCCCGCACCGATCGGGGAGGGCCAAACGATCTCGCAGCCCTACATGGTAGCGATCATGGTGAGCGCTCTTGAGCTACGCTCGACTGACCGTGTGCTTGAAATCGGGACCGGGAGCGGATATCAGGCGGCCATTCTGGCCGAATTGGCGTCCAAGGTCGTCTCCGTCGAGCGGATACCATTCCTTGCCGAGTCGGCGCGTGAGCGCCTGGAGTCCCTTGGCTACACAAAAGTCGAAGTCGTTGTCGCCGAAGGCCAACTTGGTTGGTCGCGTGGCGCACCCTATGACGCAATTGTCGTCGCCGCCGGCGCGCCCAGGCTACCCCGGGAGCTGATGGACCAGATGGCTGTCGGCGGCCGTCTCGTCGTCCCCGTTGGTTCGAGGGAGTCGCAGGACCTGATGAAGGTTGCGCGGTCAGAGGAGTCTTACTCGGTAGTGACCCTCGGCCAGTGCCG
Source organism: Dehalococcoidia bacterium (assembly GCA_963579975.1). Lineage (GTDB taxonomy): Bacteria > Chloroflexota > Dehalococcoidia > Lucifugimonadales > CAUZJF01 > CAUZJF01. The sequence goes on along the minus strand of CAUZJF010000321.1, from coordinate 1,352 downwards.
TTTCGTACCACTGATCGGTGAAGGTGCCTGGGAAGATGATCCAGACTACGCCTGGTGAGTCGCGTCACGCGCGGGGAGGGAGCGTCGCGATGCCTCTCGCAAACGCCTCAATTGGAGGTGATCAACCGAATCGCTCAGATATGCCACCGGCGGGGGCGTGGACATTAGCAAGCCAACCATGCATGATCTGAATAGTCCACTGTGCTTTAAGCTAGGTATGATCTAAGACTTGGTTACTGCGAGTGCTGCCTATGAGGTCGTCATAGGGCTGGAGGTCCATAGCCAGCTCCGCACCGAAAGCAAGATGTTCTGCTCGTGCGGTACGGACTACCAGGACGCGCTGCCCAACACCATGGTGTGTGAGGTATGCATGGGTATGCCGGGGGTGCTCCCGGTAATCAACCGGCGGGCGGTGGAACTGGTGATCGCGACGGGCCTTGCACTGGACTGCACGATCTCTCTGCAGACCAAATTCGACCGTAAGAACTATCCTTACCCGGACCTTATGAAGGGATACCAGATTTCTCAGTACGACCAGCCGATTGCCAAGAACGGCAAGCTGACGATTGAGGTCGACGGAAGCGAAAGGGACCTGGACATCACGAGAGTTCACCTCGAGGAGGATGTCGCCAAACTGCTTCACCGAAACGGGCCGAATGGTGACCGTTACAGCCTGCTCGACATAAACCGCGCGGGAGTCCCTCTGATGGAGATCGTGAGCGAGCCCGTCATGCGGTCGCCGGACGAGGCGAAAGAATACCTGACGACCCTTCACTCGATACTTCGCTACATTGGTGCCAGCACCGCCAACATGGAGGAGGGCAGCTTCCGGTGTGACGCGAACATCAGCGTCCGCCCGCAGGGTTCTGACGAGCTGGGCTCCAAGGTCGAAGTAAAGAACATGAACAGCTTCCGCTCGGTGCACGCGGCGCTTGAGTACGAGACCGATCGGCAGATACCCATGGCGAGAGATGGTCTACACATCGAGCAGGAGACACGAGGCTGGGTCGAGGACCGGGGAATCACGGTCTCGCAGCGCTCCAAGGAGTACGCGTCGGACTATCGCTACTTCCCGGAGCCTGACCTGCCGTTGGTGATTATCGAGCCGGAGTGGGTAGAAGACGTTAGGGCTGGACTGCCCGAGCTTCCCGGAGCCAAAACAGCCCGCTTCATCGAGCAGTATCGGCTGTCGGCGTACGACGCAGGCATCCTTACCGTTACTAGGGCGACAGCCGATTTCTTCGAGAGTGTCTTGGAAGCGAGTTCTGGGTCGCACGATACGCAGCAACGCTCGAAGTCGGTGAGCAACTGGATATTGGGTGAGGTCGCGCGACTGCTGAATGAGACGGGAA
>CAUZJF010000320.1:0-3216 GCA_963579975.1 Dehalococcoidia bacterium | reverse complement strand
GACCGGCACATCGGCATGCATCTGCCACATCCAAGAATCCTGCACCGGGAACGCCATGGACTTGCCAGCACCGTAGCGCTGAAAAGCCAGGACCACGAGGTCATCCGGCGTCGTCAGCAGTGTGGTAGCGCCCGGCTTCACGTCAGTGATTGGATTGACGATGGTGACTGGCGGCAGCGACTGCCACCGGTCGATAGATGCTTGCTCGGTCTCGGCAATAAGCGTCGAGGGGTGGATGGCACCGGCGCGAGTCGTCTCAACCTTGACCTCCGCAAAAAAGCCTTCCCCGGAATCGACCCGCGACGGGTCGAGCACGACCGGCAGCACATCCGCAACCGGTGTTCCGGCGTACCCGCCCTCGCCAAACGAACGATGGCTTCCAAGCATCAATAGCCCACCGCCACGTTCGTTGACGAAGTCGGAAATCATCCGTAGTTGGTCTGGGGTAAAGTAGCCCGCTTCGATACTGCCGAGGATCAGCCCCTGATACTTGAACAGCTCCGAGCGGGTGCGCGGGAAGCCGCCCCTGAGCTCGTCCGGGGCGTCGAGATTTCGGCGATAGAATTTGTTCTCGGCTGTCCGCTGCAACAGCGCCACGCGCAGGTTCTCGTCGTCCTCGACCGCCCGCAGCAGAAACTTGACCTCCCATCGGGGCTCGCCTTCAAAGTAGAGCACTGCCTCGCTCCGGTCCTCGACTACGATCAGGGCCTGCCGCAGGTTGTTCTGCGTCACCATCTCGTCGGGCTGTGGCGAGACGCGGAAGCTGAAGAGCCGCGGGCCTTCGTCGGCGGCTGTGAAGCGGATCCTGACCGTCTCCGGCTCACCATCGGCCGGGAGCTGCACATCCTCGGTGCCAACGATGCGGCCTTCGTCCTCGACCTGGACGGTCACGGTCTCTCCCTGATAACCCTGGTGGGTGACCACCAGCTCAACCTCGAGCGAAGCACCTTTCAAAACCCTGCGGGGGGTATCGACTCGGCTCATCTGGATGTCGCGCTCGAACTCCTCACGCCCGAGCCCGACCGTGAAGACCGGAACCCCGGACGCCTGCAGCGGGAGAAGCGCCTCGCCCAGTCCGCCCTCCTCGTTGTCGGCACCATCGGTGACCACGACGAGCCCGGAGAGCGGCACACCAGACAGTTCTTCGTGTGCGCGTTCCAGAGCCCGGCCAACATGGGTCCGTGTGCCCTCGTAGCGCAGCTCGTCTACGGCCCCGATCCTGTTGGTCTCTGATGAGAACCGAAAGAAGCGCAACGCAAAACGGTCCTCGAGCGCCGTCAGGAGCTCGCTCTCTGGGCCACCAAAATGTTCCTCGATGAAGTCGTAGCGCGGTATCCCATCCCGGTCGGCAATCTGCATGCTCCGGGAGTCATCGATCAGCACCCCGAGAAAGTTTTCCTGGGGCACCACCGAGGACAGGACCAGAACTGGCCGAAGCAGACAGAACACCAGGACCGCGAGCGCGGACACTCTGACGACCGTCAACAGCGTGCGGTCGAACGGACGACTGTTGCCACGCACCTGCGCGTACGTCCGGAGCGTGACGAAGGCCGCTACGGCGGCCACGGCCACCGCGAGATAGCCAAGCCACGACGCGCGAAACGCAAAATCTCCCTGCTGAAACAGCAGCGGGCGATACTTGAAGAAGAACTCGAAGAGAGATGCCATGCTCGTGTCTAGTGACTCATCGAGTAGACGACGAAGTTCACGCCCATTTGGACGGCAAAACTAGAGAATTGCAGGGGGTACTCTGGGCGCTCGAACCACTCCCAGGCGTCGCCGAGGTCGGTGTTTCCATTGATGACCACCATCAGCCGACCGGAGTCATCAAAGATGCCTCGCATGAACACGTCACAGCCATAGCACTCCGTCGTCCGCCCCCCGTAGTAGTTTCCAATTGCCGGCACCTGGACCAACTCCTCAATTCGATAGACGGCGTTGAAGATCTGATGGTCTTTGGGAATCTCGACGATCTGATGCTCCGGAAGCACCGTCCGCAGCTGCTGCACGAGGTTCGCGTAGGCGTATTGACCCCAGAAGTCGTCAATAACGAGAAAGCCCCCGGCCAGCAGGTAGTCGCGCAGCCCCTGTACTTCGGCTGGCGGCAACGACATATCTTGTATTTCGAGGATGTACAGAAACGGATACCGCCGGAGGTCCGGGTCGTCGAGCCGGACCGGGTTCTGGTGGTCGGCGGCGTCCAGGTCGATGAGGGTATTGACGGCCGCCAGGAATTGCTGGTCTGCCTTCGGATAATCAATGGCCCACGAGTTCCAATTCCACGACGATGAGTACGCGCCCCTGGTGAAATAGAACTCATTGGGACCTGGTCGGTCCTCCTCCGACTGGCGGCGCTGCTCGATGAGTTGGCGAAAATCCCGCTGAGCGGTGAGGGCAAGAGGCGCGGCACGTAGGACGACAAACCCGACGCCGGCAAGCGCCACGACGACCAAAGCGATCCGTCCAACGCCCAGAGGCCGCAAGTGGTGCTCCGGTGAAAAAGGGCCCGTTTGGGCCGATGTGGCTGCGCTGTCCTCTCGGACAAGAAGAGCGCCAGGACAGGCCTCTCACGGAAGGCCACAACCCACTTTCCCGAAACTCTGTTCGCAGCATAGCATACGGGTTGACGACCGTCCGCGGTCTGGAAGGGGCCGACGACAAAGCGGTCGCGCACGTCCAGAGATGGGGACACAGTAACCGGTTCCGGACAAGTTATCCCTCGCCGATCACCGGAAATCGGCGATTGGAGATGGTACGATCTCTGCAGTCTTTTTGAGAGGATGCGTGTGTCTCAGCTGATCACGGTGACGGGAGCGATCGTGCTGGTCTTGCTCGCACCGGCCATGGTGCTGGCGGCCGAGCCGGGTGAACGCGACGCCAACGCTGGAGCGGCCGCAGCGGCGGCGGCGCAGAGGCAGCCGGATTTCCTCTTCGGTCGACCCGGGCTCTCGATCGGCGTCCGCGGGGCGTTCGTCCTGGCCAGGGCCGAGAGCGACGTCTTTGAGCTCACGACCGACCTCCTGACCCTCGAGAAGCGCGATTTCAACGCGCCCGGCATCGCTATCGACCTGGGCCTGCCCATCACCTCGCGTTTGGACGGGCTCGTGGGGTTCGAATTCAGTCGATCCTCGGCCATGTCGCATTACCGCGAGTTGATTGACGCCGACGGTCTTGAGATCGATCAAACGACGTCCCTCTCCCAGGCCGACCTCTCCG
>CAUZJF010000319.1:0-3225 GCA_963579975.1 Dehalococcoidia bacterium | reverse complement strand
GCCTCACGACCCACGTCTTCTCGACGAAAGGACCGACGTCCTCAGATACGCAACACCGCCCCTGGAGACGCCGGTGGAAGTCACGGGCCCCATCACGATGAAGCTGTGGGCCGCGTCATCCGCGCGGGACACGGACTTCGTCGTCAAGCTGATGGACGTCTGGCCCGATGGCTTCACTCAAGAGCTGTGCTACGGCATAGTGCGCGCACGTTACCGCGAGTCGTTCGAGAGCCCATCGCTGCTCGATCCTGGCCGCCCCTACGAGTTCACGTTCGCTGTGAACCCAACCGGCAACCTGTTCAAGATAGGCCACAGGATACGGGTGGACGTGTCGAGCAGCGACTTTCCAAACTTCGACCGTAATCACAACACGGGCGGAGACGACTACGGGGAATCGAAGCTCGTGACGGCCAGGCAGACGGTCTTCCATGACGAAGAGCACCCGTCCCGGATCATACTGCCGCTGGTTCCGTAGCGGACGTAAAGGGGTCGGTCACATGGTTACCGGATAGGACTCGTTGGCAGGCGGTTGCCCAAACTGTCATTCCGAACCCTGTGAGGAATCTAAGGATCCACCCAAAGGCCAGTGAACCAGTACTACGTCTACATCCTCACCAACGGCAAGAGGACCCTCTACACCGGGGTGACGAACGACCTCGCCCGTCGAGTATCCGAGCACAAACAGAAACTCGTAGCGGATTCACGAAGCGATACAACATCGCATGGCTAGCGTACTATGAGGTCACCAGCGACATCGGTTCTGCTATCGCTAGAGAGAAGCAGATCAAAGGCTGGCGCTGTTCTCGGAAAGAAGCGCTAATCGAGTCAGTCAACCCTAGATGGAAGGATCTGGCTATGGACTGGTGCGCTCCAACGATCGAGTCCTGAGCCTCTTCGCTTCACTCAGGGTGACAGAAGGGGAGCTGGCGGGCTGTCGCATCGATCCTGGCCCCGCGCACGGACCCGCCGAGGGGGTTTTCAGGGGTGGTGGGGTGAGCGAAGGGACTCGAACCCTCGATCTCCAGGGCCACAACCTGGCGCCTTAACCAACTTGGCCACGCTCACCGCGAAGTCAAGCAAATTCTAGCACCGGCGTTCGCGGTGGGTCAACGTGGCGAGTAAGGCGTTCGCGGTTGTCCGAGGGAGCCGGCCCGGACTACCCGGAAGTGCCCTGTTCGGCCGCGCGGGCCCGCTCGGCCTTTTTGGAGGTCAGAGCGTCGAGGAGGTCCGAGACGAGGATGTCCTGTTTGGTGTGGTGGCGGAGCGGCAGCGCCGGATCGACCCGGTACATGTTCTTGCGCCCGACACGTCGCCTTTCGACGTAACCCGTAGCTTCGAGGTCGGATATGATCTTATGGGTCGTCCGTTCGGTGACCCCTATGTCGTTTGCTATCTCCCTCGCTGTGTGACTTGGGTGGTGGGCCAGATAGCTCAAAACGAGCCCGTGGTTGGTAACCAACGTCCAGGACCTGGTTGTCATAGCAGGCAACCTCGCTTGCGAACTGTGCTTCTTCCGCCGCCAACGTCAATCTAACCGATAAGCAGATTCTACACTAAAGATCGACTACGCACACAAAAGAACAGCCAAAGCTTGGCTACCCGTATATCACAAAAGGTCAAATGTTGGCAAGATTTGAGACGAGCCTGACCAGGGTTCGGACCGGTACTCCGGTAGCCCCTTTCGTCTTATAGCCATTGACCCTGTCTGACCTCGCGGTACCGGCGATATCCAGATGTGCCCACGACGCCTCGCCGGCGAACTCGCCGATGATCTGCGCTCCCGTTACCGGTCCGGCGGCCCGTCCACCGGTGTTCTTGATGTCGGCGACGTCGCTCTTATACTGGTCTTTGTAGTCGTCGAGGATGGGCATCTGCCATATCCTCTCGCCGGTCTGACGCCCTGCTTCGACAATCTGTTCCACCAACTCCTGGTCGTTTCCGAAAGCTCCGGTATACACCTTGCCGAGTGCGGTCACGATCGCACCCGTGAGGGTCGCGACGTCGACGAGCTTCGGCAGCCCCAATGAACTAGCGTAGGCCACCGCGTCGGCCAGCACGAGCCGCCCTTCAGCGTCGGTATTGTCGATTTCGATAGTCTTGCCATTCATCGCCTTGACGATATCGCCCGGCCGCTGCGCCCCACCACCCGGCATGTTCTCGGTGGCGGGAACGATGGTCGTCACGTTGATTCTAGGCCTGAGCTGGCTGATGGCCTGCATTGCCGAAATCACCGAAGCGCCGCCGGCCATGTCCGTCTTCATTTCGCCCATGTTTGCCGCGGGCTTGATCGAAATCCCTCCTGTGTCGAAGGTGATCCCCTTGCCAAGTAGGCCGACGGCGTTCGATTCGTCGGACGGGTCGCCTTTGTACCGGAGCACAATCAGCTTCGGGGGCTCCCGACTGCCCTGAGCGACTCCGAGGAAAGCGCCCATTCCCATGTCGGCAATGGTGCTGCGTTCGAAGACTTCTATCTCCAGTCCGCCTGAACGCGCGACATCGAGGGCGATCTCCGCCATGTGAGTCGGCGTCATATGGTTCGCCGGCTCGTTCACCATGTCGCGACACAAGAGCGTAGCTTCGCTCAAGACCGAGCCTTCCTGCACTCCTTGCTCAAGGTCTTCCATCTTGCTTGCGTCGTGCTCAACGATGGTCAGTTCGTCAAGTTGGCGCGAGTCGTCGCGGGAGGACTTGTATTTGTCGAATCGGTACGTGCCGAGAATGGTTCCCTCGGCGATTGACCGCCCGGAAGACCTGGCGTCCATCCCGCCGATACCAGCACCGTGCGTGATCATGGCCGCCGAGTTCCCTGGCAATTCTTTCAGCCTTCGGCACGCGGCGGCAGAGACCGCACGGACCGCCTCCTCGTCGAAATCTTCTTGCTTGCCTAGGCCGACGACGAGAACCCGATCCGCACGCATCTTGCCAAAGGTATGAATCAGGGTCAGCTCGCCGCGTTTGCCCTTGATTTCGCCCTGCTCAATCAGCGTCGAGATAGCGCCGCCTAGAGCGGCGTCCACGGCCCCGGTCGCGCCGCCGGGGCTCGTAACTCCCTGGAACAGGTTGACGGCGATGGCGCCTACCTCATGTTTGGTGATATCTCCTGCAACAACCTTTATCTTCATTGGGCCTCTTTGCCACGGCGCGATAGTTAATCGGGCGCTATTGTATGGTACAGCCCCGCGCCTCGCCACACGGTGGCCCTTTGATATAATTTAACCATAATTC
>CAUZJF010000318.1:0-3235 GCA_963579975.1 Dehalococcoidia bacterium | reverse complement strand
ACCCCCATGGGGGTCAGGGGTGTGATCTGGGTCCCTTCCGAAAGTAACCTCGGCGAGACCCCTGCCCACTACGCGGCCGAACTCGAGATCTACGCCAGGAGCCTGTCGAGTACCTATGCTCAAGAGGACATTCAGTTTCTCTATGCACAACCGGCAAGCTCGTTGGTCGAAGGCATCACCGCACCCAGGATCCCCGGCGCGAAGAGCATCACCTTCGATCAATGGCCAAAGAGCTTGAAGGCCATCGCCGCGGCGCTGGCCAAACTGGCTGACTGAGTGTGGTGTGATCTCATCATAACTCACGAGAAGAAGACCATTCCCGAACCGCACGATAACGCTGATGGACCCCTCGCCCGACCCGAGAGGGGCGCGGTTCGGACCTGGCGGGTTGAACTGATGAAGAACGAAAACAAGGACACGAAGTCATGAGAACGAATTCGGCGATCGCAACCTGTGGAGTACTGATCGCCCTGATGATTGGGACCTCAAGCGTTTGGGCAGCCAAGCCCAAGGCGGTACCGCAAACGCCACTCACCGAGGCTGGTCAGAAACTAAAGACACGGTATGCCGATCAGCTCAAGAGACTGCGTACCGAACTCACCGCCAGGGTACCGCAGCAGGATCAGGCAAAGGCTGATGCGCTGAATGCGTTCCTTTCCAGCAGCGCACTGGACGCCAAGTTCGTAAAATACGTCGTCCTGCTCGCTGCCACGCCTCAAGGCCTGGCAGCGTTCGCCCAGCAGGGAACTGTGCAGGCGGCCCTGGTCGAGAAGATGCTGGCGGACGCCGAGCTCATGAAGCAGATGCTGGTGGCCGACGGCGCCAACGCCAAACGAGAGAGGCGAGGCTATGGCCCGGCACAGTACGGCCAGGCCATGAAGATCGATGCCGAAATACGAAAGGTGAGCAAGAAAGCCGCCACCGGTGTCCTGAAGCGGTTGGCGCTCGCCATCGCCCTGGAACACGCGGTGCCGATCGGGCAGACAAACCCCACGGCCCAGACCGACGCACCTGAAACATCAGACCCGGTCAAGCGCTACCTTCACTACGAGAAGGCCTACCTCGACGGCGAACTGGATCCGGCGTTCGAGCAGCTGAGCACCTGGGAGCTCCGCATGGTCGTTAACGGCGACGAGCCGGACGAGACCCTCGCCTGGGGACGCGAGATGCTCCGAAACTTCCGACCCGACCACATCTACAACTCGAATTTCGGCTGGCGGTACGTGAGTCTCGTCGGTTCCGACGTCAAGTACGGGTCAGGGAACGTCAAGTACGACAGGCCAGAGCTGCAGAAGTATCAGAACATCCTCATGAACGGAGGAGTGTGCGGCCGGCGCGCATTCTTTGGGCGCTTCATTCTGCGAGCCTTCGGGATCCCGACGACCGCTCGTCCCAGTCGCGGCCATGCCGCCCTGGCGCATTGGACGCCCAGGGGCTGGGTCGTGAATCTGGGCGGAGCCTGGGGCAGCGGCTGGACCAGCACGCGATATCACAAGGACGTCGATTTCCTCGCAAGTACACAGGCGAGGAACAACAGGGAGGCCTACCTGCAGGTCAAGCGGGCCCAGTGGGCTGGCGACGTACTGGGAGAAAAGCGGACCCACGGGGAACACGACGGAAACCACGCCTTTTGGAACGGCGTGGCGCTCAGAACGCAGCGAGCGATCATCGAGGAGGCAAAGGCCGTTACTCTCGACGCGCTCGGCGAGGATCTCGGCGAGTCCAACGAGCCGACCGTAGCAGAGAAAGTCATCGCCTCGCCGGTCACACCCGCGGACAGGAAGATCACCTACGGCAAGGGCGGCGTCATTTCGATACCGGCCGCCGCATACAGCAAGCCGTCCGGCAACACGCGTGAGGTCTTTGCCATGAAGAGCTTCGGAGGTGGTCTGCAGATCTTCCTCCCGCGATTCTTCCCCCAGGGTAAAACGGTTATGCGCGGCGGCACATGGAAGGGCCTCGCCAACGCATGCACCTCCGGCAAGCGACTCCTCAGCGGCGGCTATGGCAAATACGAGAACTGGGGTCTCCGGGCAGCCGTGTCGCATACCGGCAGCGGTGCCGGAAGTACATTGACGCTCGACCTCGGTGACGGGGAAACCATGGAACTGGTCTACATCAAGCCCGGAACGTTCGTGATGGGTGGCGAAAGCAAGACCGATGGCAGGTTCCAGTGCGTCGAGGTGCCCAAGCACGAAGTCAAACTCACCAGGGGTTTCTACCTGGGCAAGTACGAGGTGACGCAGGCGCAGTACCAGGCCATCATGGGCTCGAACCCCAGCCGGTCGACAAAGGGCCCGGACTGCCCGGTTGACAATGTCGGCTCAGCTGACGCGTTGACGTTTTGTGGGAAGCTCGCCGAAAACACCGGGCGGGACGTGCGACTTCCCACCGAGGCTGAGTGGGAATATGCCAGTCGAGCAGGCCGTGACACGAAATGGTTCTTCGGCAACGATCCCTCGCGGCTCGGAGAGTATGCCTGGTTCAAGAACAACGCGGGTGCCAAGTCGCATCCCGTGGGTCAGAAGAAGCCCAATCCGTGGGGGCTCTACGACATCTACGGCAACGTCTGCGAGCGTATCTCGGACACGTATGCCCGAAACTACTATGCACAGAGTCCCAAGCAGGACCCGACCGGACCCAGGGTGGGCACGAAATCTCGCTTCGAGTACAAGATCACCGCCCCACGATCGGGCAAGTTCTCATTGACCGCGCGGGTGGTCACGGCGAACTCCAATCAGCGACTCAACATCTCTGTGAATGACGTCGATTCGGAGATCGCCATCGAGATGCCCTTCACCGTCGGGACCCGGCAGGACTCGCAGCCGATCACGCTCACACTCCAGAAGGGCGAAAACACCCTGCGGTTCTGGCGCAACCAACCGCCGCAGTACGGGCTGGCCATCAAGGACTTCACGCTCACGCCAGTGAAGTAAAACTCTGCGCAGCAGGATGGTAGTGGATTGCCGATCCGTCCTCCCGGGCATCCCGAACACCCCAGGTGGGGCGGCTGGAGTCTGAGTCGACCGAAACCGAACGCACGGCGAAGATCGGCGTCGCGACCATGATCCGGGCGGTCGGAATGTCGCCCCGTCACGTCACCATCACTTCGCAGACTCCTTCCGCTCGAATCGAAACAGGCCGCGCCCGTTCGCACTGACGATGGCGAAGTAGACTTCCCCGGTTTCGTCTTCGCCAAACGAAATCACCGGCAGTTTGTTGCCCGGGATCAAGT
>CAUZJF010000317.1:0-3240 GCA_963579975.1 Dehalococcoidia bacterium | reverse complement strand
CGGTCGGATCGCCGAGGCCACGACGACGTTGATCGCCGGTCAGGGCTCGTTGGTCGAGTTTCTTCCGCAGGGAACCATTGTTTACGACGGTGCATGCTTCCGGCGAATCACGACCATAAAGGCGTCGCCGGGTTCCCGCGTGATGGCGGGCGAGGTGTTGTCGTTGGGGCGAGTAGAGCGTGGAGAGCGGTTCACGACCGGACTGTTGCACGACGAGTGGCGGGTTCGCGTTGATGACAGACTGATATGGGCCGACTCGCTACATTTGTCCGACGTCGAAGGGGCTGATAAAAACGTACGCGGTATCACGCCCGCACTGAACTCACGAGCAGGATTTGGCGGGTCTCCTGCATATGCGACTTTTCTTTACGTCGCCCCTGACGCCAACGAACAGCTCAAGTTAACGCGTCGGTTACTCTGCGATACGCCGGACACCGTGCGGTCGGGTGTGACGTCTTTCGACGGTCTCATTGTCGCCCGCTGGCTTGGAGCGAATCCGGCGGACGTCCGCGGCGCTTTCGGGACGTTCTGGGCTCGTTTTCGGGCTGGAGCGATAGGTGCTGCGGAGCGACTTCCCACGATCTGGAATATTTGAGGAACGAGGTATCAGATTGGATCTGACTCCAAGAGAGAAGGACAAGTTGCTCATTTCGATGGCGGCGATGGTGGCGCGCCGACGCCTCGAACGCGGGGTGAAACTCAACTACCCGGAGGCGGTTGCGCTGATCTCAGACTTTGTGGTCGAAGGCGCCCGTGATGGCCGCACTGTCGCCGACCTGATGTCGGCGGCGGCGTTTGTTGTGACGAGGGAACAAGTGATGGGTGGGGTCGCCGAGATAATCGAAGAGGTGCAGGTGGAGGCGACATTCCCAGACGGGACGAAACTCGTCACGGTCCATGAACCGATTCGTGCTGCCGGGTCTTCCGTATGAGTAAGTTAGTCCCGGGAGAGATCTTCACCCCGGAGGGCAATATCACACTGAACGCCGATCGTGAGGTCACAAGTGTTGAAGTCGCCAACACAGGAGATCGACCGATTCAGGTCGGTAGCCACTACCACTTCGCTGAAACGAACTCGGCGCTGCGATTTGACCGTGCAATTGCAGGCGGGAAGCGGCTGGACATCCCGGCCGGAACAGCGGTGCGGTTTGAGCCGGGCCAATCGCGTATCGTTTCGCTCATACCGTACGGAGGAGCGCGACGGGTGTTCGGTTTCAATCAGGGCGTTATGGGGTCTCTAGACAACGCCGAATCAGGGATGGCCTGAGCGATGCCGTTTGAGATGAGTCGCCGCGCCTACGCTGGCATGTTTGGACCGACTGTGGGCGATAAAGTTCGGCTGGCCGACACCGAGCTTTTCATCGAGGTCGAAGAGGACCGAACGATATATGGCGAGGAGGTGAAATTCGGGGGAGGAAAGGTTATCCGTGACGGTATGGGCCAATCACAAATGACCCGTGCCGAAGGAGCGGTCGACACCGTTATCACCAATGCACTGATCTTGGATCATTGGGGCATCGTCAAGGCGGACATAGGTTTGCGAGACGGCCAGATCGCTGCTATCGGTAAGGCCGGGAACCCGGACGTACAGTCCGGCGTTGATATCGTGATTGGGCCGACGACCGAGGCGATCGCCGGCGAGGGCAAAATCATCACCGCTGGTGGCTTGGATGTCCATGTTCATTTCGTCTCCCCACAACAGGTGGATCACTCGCTTCATTCCGGTGTCACGACCCTCATGGGCGGAGGCACCGGTCCGGCCACAGGCACTAACGCCACCACGGCAAGCCCGGGTGGATGGCATATCGGTCGGATGTTGCAGGCGGCAGAAGGACTGCCAGTCAATCTTGGGTTCTTCGGAAAAGGTAACGCATCGTTACCTGCCGCCCTGGAAGAACAGGTACGGGCCGGCGCATGTGGGTTGAAGTTACACGAGGATTGGGGCACGACACCCGCAGCCATCGACAACAGCCTGTCGGTGGCGGACAAGATGGATGTTCAGATCCTGATTCACACGGACACGCTGAACGAATCGGGGTTTCTCGAGAACACGCTGGCCGCATTCAAGGGCCGTACTATTCACGCTTTTCACACAGAAGGGGCGGGCGGCGGACATGCCCCGGACATCATCCGAGCCTGTGGCGAACCGAACGTAATACCATCGTCAACCAATCCCACAAGGCCGTTCACGATCAACACTTTGGACGAGCACCTGGACATGCTCATGGTGTGCCACCACTTGGACCGCCAGGTACCGGAGGACGTAGCCTTCGCCGAGAGCCGGATTCGGCGGGAGACGATGGCGGCCGAGGATATTCTTCACGATATAGGGGGGCTTTCGATTATTGCCTCGGATAGCCAGGCGATGGGCCGTGTTGGCGAGGTGATCATCAGGACATGGCAGACCGCCGATAAAATGAAGAAGCAACGCGGCCGATTGCCGGATGAGACGGGCGAGAACGATAATTTCCGAGCGAAACGCTACATCGCCAAGTACACCATCAATCCGGCCATAGCGCAGGGCGTCTCGGAGTACGTCGGTTCTGTGGAACCCGGAAAGTTGGCGGACCTTGTTATCTGGTCGCCCGCTTTCTTTGGCGTTAAGCCGGACATGGTGATCAAATCGGGCACGATCACATCGGCACGCATGGGAGATCCGAACTCTTCGATCCCGACGCCCCAGCCCTCGTACTACCGTCCTATGTTCGGGGCTTATGGAGCGTCGTTGACGGCGAGTTCTGTGACCTTTGTTTCTGCCGCCGCAATGGAGTCGGATCTCCGGGGCAAGCTGGGGCTTGCAAAAGATCTGGTGCCGGTGAGCAATACCCGCGCAGGGATCGGTAAGCGTTCCATGATCCACAACGATCTCACGCCGGTAATGGAGGTGGACCCAGAGACGTATGAGGTGCGTGCCGACGGTGAGTTGTTGACCTGTGAACCGGCCACAGAGTTGCCGATGGCGCAGCGGTATTTCCTGTTTTGATGTCGGGGCTGCGAGTTATCAGTACATCCGTAAGGGCGCGCTTGTTTCGCCCATTGGCGCGCACGGGCGTTCCGGCGAAACTTCCCTATCCCAACGGGGGAGGATGAGGGTGAAGTCACGAGTTCAAATTAAGCTCGAATTGCAATGAAACGAGCAACAGAAGCGGTCGCTTCCGGAGACTGGCCCTCGGACGATTCCCTCGACACCGTGACTCTGGAATTCGACGAGCGCCATCGCAGACGCGTCCGCCTCACCAC
>CAUZJF010000316.1:0-3262 GCA_963579975.1 Dehalococcoidia bacterium | reverse complement strand
CTTTCGAACTGTGTAAACGGGACCCCAACCTGGAACGCCCGAGACATCGATCCGTAGAATTCCTCGAAGTTATTGTCTCTCAACCCCTTAGCAAACCCTGAAATCGAGCTGTCCGTCAACTTCCGCAGCTCCTCTTCCGAAGGAATTGTCTGAAACCACATACCGGGGCCAATGTGTCTGCGCAATTCGTCGGCCATTGCGAGGACTTTCCATTGGTCATTCTCCCTAGCCATCTTTATCCACAGCAGTATCTGGTCCCCGTACCCGTTTGTGAGATACGCTCGCATGTCCGAATCCAGGCGACGCTCGAGAGTGCGGTCTCTCCACGGTACGAGCTCGAGCTTGGCCACCCCGGCATTGTCGAAGTTGCTGCGCATGGACACCACGTCTTGCGAGGACTGGAATACGGACGAGGCTTGGCCAAACGCTGACTCGAAGTCGCGCGATTCTAGGAGCTCGATAAATTGGCCGACGGATTCGGCCGAATCCGTCGTGGTAACTCCGACGAGGGTGGTAAGCGCTCCCATACAGCCGGCAATGAACAGCAGCAAACACACGATGTTCCAGATTACAAATTTTCTCATTAACCGGTTCCTCCAAACGCGGAGTGTGAATCAGAGTCGTTCATGGGTAAAGAGAGAGTTCCCGCAGACCTTCTGCTTCGTCAAGGCCAAACATCAGGTTCATGTTCTGGACCGCTTGGCCTGCCGCCCCCTTCACGAGATTATCGATACAGCTTACCACCACAAGGCGATCAGTACGTTCGTCGACGACGGGATACACCACGCAGCTATTCCCGCCGAGAGTCTGTTTGGTCGTCGGGGGCGACGTCGCGACCTCGACAAACGGCTCTCCTTCGAAGAAGCTCTTATATAGATCCTGCACCTCACGCTGCTTCCCCACTCCAGCGCCAAGCGCGCCCGGACGTAGTGGCGCGTAGCACGTGGCGAGGATACCCCTGGTCATCGGTACGACGTGAGGCACAAACGTCACCTTGAACTCGCTCCCGTCGTCGAGGGCTACGAGCTCCTGTGTTATCTCCGGGAGGTGGTAGTGACCGCCGTCGAGAGCGTATGCCCTCAGGTTCTCGTTGACCTCGGAGTAGAGATAGGCGCGGTCGAGCTTCTGCCCTGCGCCCGACACGCCGGACTTGGCGTCGACAATGACGTCCGGCTCGATGATCCCGGCGCTTACCGCTGGCGCCAGACCGAGTACCGCTGCGGTCGGATAACACCCGGGGTTCCCAACGACCTCGGCAGACGCAATCTCGTCCCTGTGAAGCTCCGTCAGTCCGTAGACCGAATCCTCAATGTACTCAGGCGCAGGGTGGTCTACCTTGTACCAATCTCTGTAGGCCTCGGCGTCGCGCAGCCTGAAGTCGGCGCTGATGTCCACGGCTTTGACGCCCTGGTCGAGCAATCCGGCCAATTTCTGGGCACTTGCGCCGTGGGGCAGTGCCGAAAACACCAGGTCGACGGTTTCGGTGATCTCTTCGGTAACAGTCAGGGGAATCGAAGTGAGATGTGGGAAAACCTCGGCTAGTTTTCTGCCGGCAGCGCTGCGTCCCGTGACCGAGGTAACCTCGGCCTCCGGATGCCGGGCTAGAATCCGGACGAGCTCAAGCCCGGAGTAGGCGGTGACGTTTAGTATGCCGACTTTCAAGGCCGTTCGACGGGTCTTTCAGAGGCGGGTTTCGCCCGATTAAATTGTCCCCGCGTCGGTGGCGGCGCGGGGACACCGGCAAGTATAACGCCGATGGGCCATTCTCACAAATGGCGCGGTCCTGGCACTGCCTCCAATCTAACCCCCCTTGCTTCGGCAGCCTTCTTTGTATCGAGTTTCCGCGCCTTGTTGCGTCGGTTCGCCGATGATATACTACCGGCGCTTTTTGAGCTATGTAAATGGAAGTGTAGGAGGGACTTGTGGGGAACGATACATGGCCGCCATGCCAGAAGTGTGAGACCGGGAGTTTGCTTCCGCTGTCGGATTTTGGTGGACAAGGCGCTCCCATTCACTACAAAGCTTGGGTGTGTTCGACTCCCGATTGTGGTTTCAACATCAAGATCCGTAACGGCGACGTATACCTGAACGAGCCAATCGCGAGCGGAGCGGCGCACGCCCCACGAGTTCGTTAGCCAAACGCACGCCGAAAGCAGTACGCTCTCTCTAAAGCCGCTGGCCCGTTCCGCTGGCGGCTCTCTCGTTTTCGCATGGGATCCCGATCTCTCATAGCGCCAACATCCACCGTGCTGCTCTCCTGTCGCCGCAGCGGTCGCTGGTACCCGATTCTCCTCTGAACACGTTTGCTGACCTGGATAACCTTATGCTGCGATTCCTGCGCCCCAAAGACAAAGAGAAGACCGACCGCGCCGTAGAGAAGACGCGAAAAGCATGGTTCGGCCGCGTGACGACGATGCTCCGTGGGGCGCGGCTCGACGAATCGCTTTGGGATGATCTGGAAGAAATACTCATCTCGGCCGACACGGGCGTGGCGACAACCCAGGTACTGTTAGGCCGCGTGCGGCAACGGGTCATAGACGAGGGCGCCGACCACACTGAAAGTGTCCTCGCATTCCTGAAAGACGAAATGGTGGCCATCCTCGCAGCCGCCGAAGCCGATGGCGCCAAGACTGATGGCAGCGAACAGAACCCGTTGGTGCTCCTGGTTGTGGGCGTGAACGGAGTCGGAAAGACAACCAGCATTGCCAAACTGACCCAACTGTATAAAAAAGAAGGCAAGAAGGTCATCCTGGGCGCCGCCGACACGTTCCGCGCCGCGGCCATCGAGCAACTGCAGTCCTGGGGACATCGGCTCGACGCCGACGTAATCGCCCACCGTCCCGACGCCGATCCCGGCGCCGTCGCCTTCGACACGTTGCAGGCCGCCAAAGCTCGCGGCGCCGACGTGGTGATCATCGACACAGCAGGACGCCTTCACACCAAGGTCAACTTGATGGAGGAGATCAAGAAGATACAACGCGTTCTCGCTCGACGGAAGGAAGGCCGAAACCAACGTGTCCTGCTCGCATTGGACGCCACCACCGGCCAGAACGGCCTTCACCAGGCCCACGCCTTCGTTGACGCCCTCTCTTGCGACGGGGCCATCCTGGCTAAACTCGATGGCACGGCCAAGGGTGGCGTGGTGGTGGCCATCGCCTATGAGCTTAAACTGCCGGTACTCTACATCGGCACCGGCGAGCAGCCCGACGACTTCGCGGCATTCGATCCGCGGGAGTTCGTCGACGCGCTGTTTGGTGAATCG
>CAUZJF010000315.1:0-3266 GCA_963579975.1 Dehalococcoidia bacterium | reverse complement strand
GGGTCCGGACCTGTTGCCCTGCACCGGAGTATAGTCCAGGCCGCCGCTAAGCTCGTCCGTCCAGACGTCTCTCGCGACTTCCAGCAGCACCGGCCCGTTCGTTCCGGAACGTAGCTGGTAAAAGGCTCTTCGCATCAACTCTGGGATGCGATCAACGTGGTTGATCTGGGCCAGCCATTTGGTCACGTTTCGGTAGTTGTCCGCCGCGCTGAAGTTGGGCTGAATGAAGCTTCGTGAGGTCGGCTCGCCTCCCGGAAGCAGCAGAATAGGAACATTGTCTGAAAACGCCTGAGCGGCGCCCGGGAAGGAGTTTTCAGTGCCCGGACCCGCCTGCATGGCGAACACGCCGATGCGCTTGCCGTTGGTGGTCCGGCTGAATCCGTCGGCGATGGCCATGCCCATGCGTTCCTGTCGGCATAGGACAGGCCTGATTCCGACGACGGCGCACGCCTCGATCAACGGCTGGGAAGGGAAACAGGAGAGGAACTCCGTACCCTCTCGTCTGAGTATCTCGGCGACGGCGTCTGCGCCCTGCATATGAGGTTCTCCTGGGGTTGTGTCGGCTGGTGGTCTTCGCTGGCACCGGCAGGATACTTCATCGTCTACCAGCGAGCAAGACACGGCAGCCCCCCGGGACGGTCTTTCGATTGCCCCCTGGGACTGAAGGGCCATGTTCAGGTTACGGGGCAGGGTAACCCCGGACTTCAGTCCGGGGGACCGGGTGACAATGGACCGAAAGCCTCCAGTGCGCCTTCGGCTTGACACGCTCCTGGGTGCTGACTATCATCCTGCCCATCACTGCCTTGAAGAGCGGACGGGCGGACATGTCGCACACACAACTCGACGTCGACCTAATACACCGGACACTGGCTGGACGGACCGTGGGATGTAGGGTCGTCCACCACGACACCCTGGCGTCGACCATGGACGAGGCCAGGGCACTGGCCGAGCGAGGAGAACCCGACGGAACGGTCGTCGTCGTTGAGGAGCAGACGGCGGGCAGGGGAAGATTCGCCCGCGCCTGGGTCTCGCCGCGGAGCCAAAACCTCTCCTTCTCGGCCGTGCTGAGGCCGACGGCGCCCCAGCTCCCGTACGTCAACATGGCGGCGACCCTGGCCGTTGCCCGGTGCGTAGCGGAGACGACCAGGCGTGCGGCCACGATCAAGTGGCCGAACGACGTCCACATCGGCGGCCGGAAGATTTCCGGCATTCTGATAGAGACGGCCATGGCCGGCGCTCAGGTGGACTATGCCATCGTCGGTATCGGAGTAAACGTGAATTTCGACCCGTCGGCGTACCCGGAGATAGCCTCCACGGCCACGAGCCTGTACCGTGAGACAGGACAGAAAAAAGACCGGAGCGAGATCCTCGGCCACGTGCTGACGGAATTCGATAACTTATACTGCGCGGTCCGGTCCGGAAAGTCTCTGACCGACGAGTGGGCCGCCATGCTGGAGACACTGGGGCGTACGGTCCAGGTGCGGTGGAAGGAACGAGTGCTGGAGGGTAGGGCGGAGGCCGTGGACGACCAGGGCAACCTCGTCCTTATGGGCGCCGACGGCACCTCCACCACCGTCACCGCCGGAGAGGTCACGCTGCAGATTTAGAGTACAACGTCGAGCTATGCCGGTCTGGTAAGGGAGGTTCGGGAACCGCCCCCACAAAAGGCCACGTATCAGGAGTGAAGACATGCTTGAAAACCTGAGCCTTGACGGAAAGACCATCGTAATCACCGGCGGTGGCAGCGGCCTCGGCCGAGAGATGACCCTGGCTATGGGCCGGGCCGGCGCCGATCTCGTCGTCGCGTCCCGAAGGATAGGGCCCATCGAGGAGGTCGCCGGGCTGGTTCGCGACATGGACCGGCAGTCCCTGGCGGTCGCTACCGACGTCACCGACTCGGCGCAGGTGGAGCGTCTGTTTCGTGTGGCCCTAGACGAGTTCGGCAAGGTCGACGTGCTGTTCAACAACGCCGGAATCGTCCGAGGGCGTGGTCCCACACCCATCTGGGACGTGACCGACGACGAATGGAGAGTGGGTATCGACACCAATCTAACCGGGTCCTTCTACTGCTCCCGCGCGATCGCGAAGCACATGGCGGATCGGGGAGAGGGAAAAATCGTCAATGTGGCCTCGGGCTTCGGGCTCCGAGGCGGGCGCGACAACTATATGTACACCTGCGGCAAGGGTGGAATCGTCCAGCTCACCCGCAGCCTCGCCATCAGCCTGGGCAGGTACGGCGTCACCAGTACGTGCATCGTGCCAGGGCACGTTCCAGTGGGAGAGACTGCGACCGATCCGCCGTCGCCCAACGACTTCATTCCCACTGGCCGGGGAGGCATGCCGTCCGAGTTGGGCCCCATCGCCGTTTTCCTGGCGTCGGCCGCGTCGGATTACATGAACGGCGAGATGTTCATTGTCGATGGCGGGGGTCTGGCGGGCGGCTATGCGCCCACGGGCCACGCCCCCAAGATACCGCTCGTTGTTTAGGAACGGGAGGCCATAATGCCTGTACTTGACGCATGGGACCTGACTGGGAAGACGGCGATAATCACGGCCGATCGGCGCAGATGGACGCCCATTCTGGCATCGTCGCTGGCTGAGGCCGGCGCCGACGTGGCCGTCGCCGGCTCTGACGCGTCGGACCGCGACGACGCGGTTGCAGAGGTCGAACGGCACGGTCGTCGGACGCTGTCGATCCCCGCAGACGTCACGGACTCCGCCGCCGTCGAAGGGGCGGTCCAGAAGGTGGTCTCCGACCTAGGCCGGGTGGACATCCTCGTAAACAACGCGCGTGTCGAGTTCGGAATGCCTTTCGCCGAGGTGACCGAGGCCGAGTGGCAGACGGTGATGGACTTCAACGTGAAGTCCATGTTCCTTTGGAGTCAGGCAGCCGGCAAGCGGATGGTCGAGCAGGGTGGCGGGCGCATAGTGAACATAGGCTCCGGGCTCGCGGTCAGAGGTCTGCGGAACTCCGTGGCCGCATGCGCCAGCCAGGGCGCCATACACCAGCTCACGTCCGGGCTCTCCCTGGAGTGGGCCCGCTCCAATGTTCGGGTCAATGGCATCGGGGCCGGCTGGGTGACCACCGAGCCGCAGACGGAGGAGGCCCAGAAGGAGTTGCTGGTACGCTACATACCGTCCCGACGCAGGGGACATCCAACGGATCTGTGCGGGCTACTGGTCTACCTAGCGTCCGACGCCTGCGACTTCGTGACCGGGCAGACCATATTCATCGACGGTGGTGCGCTCGCCCACGCTTAGCAAGG
>CAUZJF010000314.1:0-3281 GCA_963579975.1 Dehalococcoidia bacterium | reverse complement strand
TCCGCCAACCATTTGATTTACTAGCAGATACGGCCATCCAGGCAGCCAGCGCGTCAGCCGAAGGCAGGTCCGAATCGGCGAAAAATGAGATTTGGCTCCCCTTCCTGGACACGTATCGAACCATGTGTGTCGCCCCGGAGCCCGGTCTTCAGCGCCTTCTGGAAGATGTCCGGCACCTGGCGGTCGCCGGGTAGCAAGACGTCGATTCCACGATCGAATCATCCGCTTCCTGACAGCAAAGGTGCTGGAATCCCATCGTCGCTACCGTCCGGTCGCCTGACGGGGGTGGATCGTGAGCCATCCGCCCACACTCGCCACACTGACGTGACGACCCTGGTCATAGCTGGGCGCGGGGCTGATCATGCTGCTACTCTCGACCTCAACGTGAGAATACCTACTGGAGGGCACGCCCTGGAAGACGCTACGTGGCGTCAACTTGACCATGCCCCCTGGCGGCGGTCCCCTCCCGTGCGGTGAGGTCGGAGACAAGATGATCCCTCGCAGTTCTGACCACCGCGATAACTAGACGAAGGCGAGTTTGTGCAGAGCTTCACTCACTTCCGCTCGGTCTTCGATGTGTCACCCAGCGGTCCGATGGAGGACCCTTGGGCCGCACTGGTGGGCGAAGTCCGCGCCTGGATTAATCGTAAAGAGAAAGACCCACTGAAGGGGTTCTTCTTCACGGGCGGTACATGGTCGGGACCGCCGCCCGCACCTTCGCGGGTAGAGACGCGGACGCTCTCGAATGGCCGTCCGACGCCTGAGCTCTGGGCGGTTCGGTATGACCACTTCGATAGTGAAATCAAGGCGCGGCGCTGGACGACCAACGTCAGCGTGACCGAGGTCGGGACTCGGGAGTGGCGCATCTCGGTCCAACTGCTGCACTGGCTCCGTCCGGACTACCTCGGGCCGGAGCCTCCCACACCGCAGCCGTCGAAGCCTCGCCTCGTCATCAGCCTACTCGATTCAAAGAACTGGATCGGACGAATTGGGTCAGTCCGGTTGAAGGCCCGGCCCCTAACCATGAAGGTTGGCAAGGGACGGGACTTTGCCGAACTGCTGAGGGATGCCCAGCGACTCGTTCCGATTGTCCTCATGAGCTGCGATCGAAAGTCCGGCGTTCCGAAGCTGGATTCCGTCAGCCTGAGCCGCGCGCTTGCGGGAACTGCCGCCGTCTACGTGTGTGAATCACCAGAATGCGACGACGAACTCGAACACTTCGTACCGATGCGCTTTCGTAGCCGAAACGGAACCGTGCGTATCTACGCTCCTGGCTTGACGTTCAACAAGGATTGGACCGCCGAGCGCCATCGTTTCTTTGCAAGAGACGAAATCGACCGCCAAGGCGAAGAGGAGATCATCGGGCACATTGTGCGGGCATTGACCCGAAGCGATGCGTGGAGAGGCCTGCAGTCGTCGGTGGTATCGATCGACGACATTGATGCTCGGATTCGCGAGCGCCGCCTGACCGAACTGCGAGCGGTAGGGACACTAAAGCTTGTCGAAAAAGACGAAATGCTCAACCTCTACGAAGCCGACAGCCTCAGGTTGGACGGCGACAACAAGAGGTTGAAGGACGAACTGGAAGCCGTAAAGGATCGCAGTACTCTTGCTGAGGAGACCGTCACACGGCTCGACTACGAACTGGAACAATCCCGCAGGTTGGCGACGGAAGCTAGGGCACAGGCACTCGCCGAGGGAAACGCTCTTCAAGCCGTGTTGGCTCTCACCGCGTGGCCGGAGAAACCACGGGACGTCGCGGCCCTGGCCGTCGAGGTCAGCAGCGGTCGCCTGACGTTCAGTCCGGAGGCCGAACGAGCCTTGGAGAAGTCAGACTTTGCAACTTGCCAGGACGCTCTGGACGTGATCTGGCGGTGCCTGCGTGCCATGGCGACCGACCTCTACGACCTTCTGATGCAGGATCTTCCGGCTCAGCAGGTAGCTGATATGTTCGGGAGCCGTACCAAGTTCGAGCTGACGTGGACGGAGACCAAACAGACCAAGCGCGACAACAAGCTGATGGCCAAGCGGCGACTCGTCTACGAAGGTCGAGAGATAGACATCACACCGCACGTGAAGTGGGGCAACACTGCACCGCAACTGCTACGAGTGCACTTCTGGGTGGATCGCGTGGATGGCACTCCGAAGCGTATTGTCATCGGTCACTGCGGCGATCACCTTGACACCTACCGTACGAAACGCCGGCAATGAGTCACTATCGGCCACTCCTCGTGTCATTCGGATCTGGAAGATAAGCTCTGTGGATTGCCTGAGTCTTGTCCCGGTTCGGCACTCCAGATTGGTTTGCGTAATCCCTAAAGCAATCTGGCTCGGTCGCCCATGCGCTTTTAACGTGTTCCTCTAGGTTCGCCGGGATCCCCACGTCACCGCCCTTCACGAATACGAGCGCCGGTGTTGCTCGGTACACCCTGTTGAACTCGCTCCAACCACCAACGATATCCCCGATGCCAAAACCGAGACCGCAGCTGTCGGCCGCTTTCTTCAGGCACCTGATCGATCGCTCGTCCAGCTCCCTATGACCCACGACGACGAAGAGCCCTCCGTCGGCAAGACTGGAACCCAGGGAGACGAATCAGCGCTCGTGCCGGTTTTTCGATACTCACAACTGCGTCGACCGTGTAGATGAGTGAGAAAGATTCGGAAGGCCGCAACTGCTTCAAATCTGCGACTACAAAGCCGGCGTCAACCCCCATCTCATGCGCTGTGTGATTGGCGTGGGCCGTGGCTCTTCTTGAAAGGTCGATGCCCACGGTCCTGATTCCAAGCACTTGTGCAATACAGATCGCGTGGTAGCCAGCATGGCAGCCGATATCGAGGGCCGGGACTGAGAGTGCCGCAACTCGGCTCACGGCGATAAGCAAGGCGATAGTGTCAAGAATCGTGTCTCTCTTCTGGGAATGAACCAGCCCAAGCAACGGATGCTGGCATATGACATCGTAGAAGCGTTCTTCCGTCTTGGGCTTCGACCTTCCTGCCTTCAGCTCCTCAGCTCGTTGGGAATGGCGATTCCAATACTCCCCAGCAATATCATCGCCTCCTCGTTTCGCGAGCTGTTCCCACCATTCGTCCTTATTGAGGGGATGGGTGATACCCCAGCGCTCTTCGAGCAGGTGGTTCAGTGAGCTAAGCTCCGTCCGATTCAGACTGATTCTTGTTTTGCGGTTTCAGAATGACCTAAGAAGCTCCGTTACTCGTTGAGGGTCCATTAGACTCCGTGAATCTCGACGCGCCCAGCCATAACCCAAAACAGCCATCTCCGA
>CAUZJF010000313.1:0-3281 GCA_963579975.1 Dehalococcoidia bacterium | reverse complement strand
CCCGTCCCGTGACAGCCAAAACACTCGCCAGGTTCCACTGATCGCACCCATGTTAGTCTTGCAACGTCACCGCAGATCGCTCATTCTCCTGATCCAACTGGGGCTGGTAGTGGTCTCGTATACCCTCAGCTTCGTTGTACGGTTTGATCTGGACTGGGGACTGGTCCCATGGGACGTGGTCGTCAAAACACTGCCACTGTTGATCGCCGTCCGCATGGGCTCCCTATGGATGTTCCACCTGTATAGGGGGCTGTGGAGGTACGTAAGCATCATCGACCTCATTCAAATCATCAAGGCGGCCACGGTCGGTTCCGTAGTTTTTGCGGTACTGCTGGTCCCGATCTTCTCGCTCGCAGGCTTTCCACGGGCCGTCTTGCTTCTGGACTGGGTGGGGACCGTATTCCTGCTGAGCGGTATCCGAGTGTTCGTGCGAGTAATGCGAGAGCGCTTCACCACCGCCGGTGAATCCACCCAAGGGGCCAAGCGCGTACTGATCGTAGGAGCGGGGGACGCGGGTGCTTCACTTTGCGCGGAGGCCCTACGGAGCCCGAGGCTCCGGCTCGACCCTGTAGCATTCGCCGACGATGACCAGGTCAAGGTCGGGAGCACCATTCAAGGGGTGCCGGTCGCCAGGCAGTGCAGGGAAATTCCCAGCATTGTTACGGATTACAGGGTCGATTCCATCGTCATCGCAATACCGTCTGCGACGCCCGTCGAGAACCGCCGCCTGGTTGAGATCTGTCAGCGGACGAAGGTCCCCTTCAAAATACTGCCTCATACCTCCAAAATCCTCGATGGTGCGGCCAGTGTGAGCAGGATACGAGATGTAGATCCCGTCGACCTTCTAGGCCGTCCGCCAGCCAGGCTGGACCGCGAGGCTATCGAGGGTTTCATAAAGGCCAGGCGCATTCTCGTCACTGGCGCTGCCGGCTCAGTGGGATCAGAACTCGCACGCCAACTGGCCGGGCTTCACCCTGAGCTTCTTATTCTGGTGGATAATGCGGAAAGCCCCTTGTTCCTGCTGCACGCAGAGATCGGTGCCTCTCTACCGGACACGCCGCTGATCGCATTTGTGATGGATGTGACGGACGAAGCAGGATCACGCCGGCTGATGATGGAACACAAGCCGGAGGTGGTCTATCACGCGGCCGCCTACAAACATGTGCCCTTGATGGAGAGTACACCGATAGAGGCCGTCAGGAACAACATCGGCGGAACATACGTCATGGCGAAAAACGCGATGAGCACCGGCGTCGAGGCGTTTGTCCTAGTCTCAACAGACAAGGCAGTGAACCCGACGAGTGTGATGGGAGCCACCAAGCGACTGGCGGAGTTGCTGGTCAAGGAGATGAACAGCCAAGGGCCGACGCACTTTGTGGTCGTACGCTTCGGGAATGTTGTCGCCAGCAACGGGAGCGTCGTGCCAATATTCAAGAGCCAGATTGCCCAGGGGGGGCCGATCACAGTCACACACCGTGACGCGACGCGCTACTTCATGAGCCTTTCGGAGGCGGCTGGGCTGATCTTGCAGGCCAGCTCGGTTGGCGAAGCTGGTGAGACCTTCGTGCTAGACATGGGCGAGCCGTTGAAGATTGTCAACGTGGCGGAGACTCTTATCACCCTTTCGGGCCTGAAGTGCTACGAGGACATCGACATAGTGTTTACTGGACTCAGACCGGGGGAGAAACTTTCCGAAGAGCTGAGCTATGAGTGGGAAGGCCTCGAGCACTCTGGACACGAAAAACTCTTAGTGGTCAAGCCCGGGGGTCCTGAAATGCCTGTACTGGCGGAGGTCGCGCAACTCTTGCGAGCTCTTCCAGACCTGAACGCGGAAGAGGTGAAGAGTCGTCTCCAGGGTCTTGTCCCCGAGTACAGACCGGCGAGCTCCCACACCGACGTCCCTGGGTAGTCGTGGCGTGCCTATGGAGGAAGACTTGAGCGGTGGTATTCACAACCCCGCCGATCTGGCTGTCAGCCCCCCGCCGGTTGCTGCGAAGGCCCGTTCTGCCTGGTTCGGCCGGCGACATGAAGACGCTGCCACAATGCGTACTGCGGGAGCGGTTTGTCGCCTCGAATAGGAGGAGGACCTGAGTCCCTACTCGAACGCAGAGAGAGAGTTGACCAGCGCCACATTGCCGATTGCATCATGCAGGTTGGAGTACGTAAGATATGTAGACTGACGAGCTCTCGCCAGCCAGGTTGGCGCTGGGTTGGCGCTCAACTCCGAAGGGGGATGATGGGAAAGTGGCCCGCCGCTGTGTTTACCGCAGTGCTGGTGCTAATCAGCTGCTACAAAGACTCTCCGGAGCTACCGGGTACCCCGCAGGGGCTCGCTGTGGCAGCCTTCCAATCTCGGACGGTGGAGATACGCCCTGATGGGTCCTTGGAGCTCAGTCTGAGCACGAACTCTATCGCGCTCAAAAAGCTTTCTGTCGATACGATAGGCGCCAGCGGGAAGGTGAACATCGGGGTCGCTAACCTATCAGGCCGACCGACCGAGTTGGGCGTTCCGCCGGCGGCCCACATCTACCAATACATACAGATTGGCCATAATCAGCTTGCCAGCGGTTCCGTTGGAAGCGCCCGCATAAACTTCGAGGTACCAAAATCGTGGATCGCATCTAACGACCACGCGGACGAAGACCTCGCCCTGGAGAGGTACTCAGGGCGATGGACGGTACTGCCTACCAGGATAGTCGGCCAGGACTCACTGACGGTCAGATACGAGGCTGTCTCCCCGGGGCTGTCACTGTTCGCGATAACCGCCGATGAGCCCGCTTTGCGCTTCGCTCGGCTGGCGACGCGTCTGGACGATCCGACTCCCACGCCCGCAACGTCTGTCGCGGCGCTAACCACCGTCCCGCAACCAGCCGCGGCTGCTCCGCAATCGACATCTACACCCGAAGCAACACCGTCGCCGTCGCCCGCTGCGACATCCCAGCCCACCGCAACGCCAGCACTCGCCCAATCCCGAGGCGCGACGGCCCAGCCCACCGATACCCCCTTACCCCCTCCGACCGTCGCTCCATCCCCGACCGCAACGCCCCATCCCACCGCGACACCTAAGCCCACGCCGTCGCCCACGCCACGACCTGTACCTTCACCTACTGCAACACCAGTTGCGTCGCCTTCTCCCACACCTGTAGCACCCACAGTCACGCCGACGGCAACTGCGACTCCCACGCCAACCGCTACTCCGATCGACTGGTCATCGGTTCTATCTACGGCCGTTGCGACGGCAACACCGACGCACAGTCCCACCCCCAGCACTACCCCGATCC
>CAUZJF010000312.1:0-3298 GCA_963579975.1 Dehalococcoidia bacterium | reverse complement strand
ACCTGCCTTTCGATAACTTCATCAAGTACCAGGTCGCGGGCGATTTGTTCGCCGAGCCGAGCCTCGACCAACAGATCGCCTCCGGCTTCAACCGCCTGCACTTGATCATCGATCGTGGCACGGCTCTTCCCCAGGAGAGTTTCACGCGCAACGTCGTCGATCGCGTCGCTGCGGTCGGGACAGCGTTTCTGGGACTCACCGTGCAGTGCGCCGTCTGTCACGACCACAAGTACGACCCGATCAGGCAGAAGGATTTCTACCAGCTGTTCGCCTTCTTCAACAACTTCGATGGCGGACCGGAGACGGGCGGACGCAGCACCTCCGACTTCAAACGCGGCTTGCAGCCTCCCTATATCGACTTCCCCTCGCCCGAGCAGACCGTGCAACTGGAGCGTATCGACGCGGAAATATCTCGACTGAATACGCAGCTCGAAACGCTTCCGGCGGATCCGGAGCCGTCCGCCGAACGGAAGGCCTTGTCGGATCAGCTGGCGAGACAGCGCCAGGCGCGCGCTGCTGTCGAGGAAGCGATCCCGGCGACCCTGGTCATGAAGGAACGAGCCGAGGTTCGACCTGCCCACATTCTCATTCGGGGTGTCTATGACCAGCCGGGAGAAGAAGTCGGGCGCGACACCCCGGCCTTCCTACCCCCAATGCAAAAGAGGGACGGACTGAAGACCCGCCTGGATTTCGCAGATTGGCTGGTGGCTAAGTCGAATCCACTGACTGCCCGAGTCACCGTCAATCGCTTCTGGCAGCAGTTCTTCGGCGTCGGCCTGGTCCGCACCTCGGAAGACTTCGGAGCTCAGGGAGAACGCCCGAGCCATCCCGAACTGTTGGATGATCTGGCCGTTCGGTTCCTGCAGTCGGGCTGGGACGTGAAGGAACTGGTGCGATCGATCGTTTCGTCAAAGACCTATCAGCAGACGTCGCGAGCTCCTCCGGAGAAGTACCTGGCAGACCCCGACAATCGACGCCTCGCCCGGGGGCCACGCTTCCGGCTCGACGCCGAGATGATTCGCGATCAGGTTCTGGCGGTCAGCGGACTGCTGAGTCCGACGATGTTTGGGCGTAGCGTCAAGCCTCCGCAGCCGTCCGGCCTCTGGAAGATGGTGGCGATGCCCTCCTCGTACCCCCGAGCCTACGAGGCGGACACGCAGGATCGGATCTACCGCAGGAGCGTCTACACCTTCTGGAAGCGTGCCCTGCCGCCACCGCAAATGAGTATCTTCGACGCGCCCACGCGAGAGAGCTGCATCGCACGACGCGAGCGCACGAATACGCCACTCCAGGCGTTGGTACTGATGAACGAAGAGCAGTACTTTCTTGCCGCCAGCTACTGCGCGCGCGAGTTGTTGCGCTCAGCCGAACGCGAAGACGACGAGAGGATTCGGCTGGCGTTCGAGAAAGTCACCTCGCAGCTTCCCGGTGCCGCCGAAATGGAGAGCCTCCAGGACGCTCTCCACGACTTCCGAAAGTTGTACGCCAGTGACGCCGCGTCGGCCGCAGCCATTACCACGGATCTTCTCCACGTGGGGGCGGATCCGGCAGAGAGGATCGAGCTGGCAGCGTGGACAATGCTCGTACATTCTCTCCTCAATCTGGATGTCACTAAGACCCGACAGTAGGCCCACCGTGAATCCTCTGCAAAGCTACAACGACCTCTGCAGCCGTCGCCAGTTCGTGAGGGACGCCTCGATGGGGCTCGGCGCGACGGCACTAGGTGCACTGCTACTTCAAAGAGGGGCCCTTCACGGACGCGACGCGGAGCAGCCCGCCGTGCCGCATTTCGCTCCTGCGGCGAAGCGGGTGATCTTCCTGTTCATGGCCGGCGCGCCGAGCCAGCTCGATCTCTTCGACTACAAGCCCCACCTGGGAAAGCAGTTCAACCAGCCGCTACCCAAGTCGGTCAGCATGGGACAGCGCGTGACCGCGATGACGAAGGGCAAGGCGCAGATGGTCGCCCCTTCCATGTTCCACTTCTACCGCAAGGGGCAGAATGGCGTCTGGATGAGCGAGCTGCTGCCGCACCTTGCATCCGTCGTCGATGATCTCTGCCTGATCAAGTCCACCCACACTGATGCGATCAACCACGACCCCGGGAAGACGCTCTTCTGCACTGGCTCAGAGATTCCCGGCAAGGCCAGCATGGGTGCGTGGTTGAGTTACGGTCTGGGCAGCATGAACAGAAACCTGCCGGACTTCGTGGTGTTGAACTCGGCGTTCTGGACTGGCGGCAAGGGCAATGTGCAGGCCCTCTACAGCCGCTTGTGGGGCTCGGGGTTTCTGCCATCGAAACACCAGGGCGTCTCACTACAGTCGTCCGGCGATCCGGTCCTCTTCCTTTCGAACCCGGCCGGCGTGAGCCGCGCCAGTCGCCATCGCATGCTCGATCTTGTCACGAAGCTCAACCAGCAGCATCTCGGAGAGATCGGTGACCCGGAGATCCAAACGACTATTTCTCAACAGGAAATGGCCTTTCGAATGCAGGCTTCGGTCCCCGAGCTGACCGACCTATCGGGAGAGCCTCAGCACATCCTCGATCTTTACGGCCCTGAAGCAGGCAAGACCGGCTCTTTCGCACGCAATTGTCTGCTGGCGCGGCGCATGGTCGAGCGGGATGTGCGCTTCGTCCAACTCTTCCATCGGGGCTGGGACCATCACGTCAACCTGCCCACCAAACTGCGCGGGCAGGCTTACGATGTGGATCAGCCTGCCGCGGCGCTGCTCAAGGATCTGAAGCAGCGCGGTCTGTTGGACGATACGCTCGTCGTCTTCGGTGGCGAGTTCGGCCGCACCACCTTCGGGCAGGGTAAGCTCACGCGCACGAACTACGGACGTGACCACCACCCGAAATGTTTCACGACCTGGATGGCCGGAGGCGGCATCAGGGGTGGCCTCTCCTACGGCCAGACCGACGACTTTAGCTACAACGTCGTCGAGAACCCGGTGCACGTACGCGACTTCAACGCGACGATTCTCCACCAGCTCGGCATCGACCACGATCGGTTGACGTTTCCGTTCCTCGGACTGGATCAGAAACTTACAGGCGTGCTGGAGACACGAGTCATCGAGGAAATCCTGAGCTGACGGTGTGCGTCGCCGCCGGTCTCGCTACAGAGGCTTGAGTACCAAGACGACGGTCGCGTCCTCTACAGGAGGACCAGGTTTCACCCGGGACTGGGGCGCTCGGGGAGTGATGGGGCACATGAAAAGCGTCGGCGAGCACGGAGCGGAGTGCTCCGCGCTCACCGACGCCAAGAGGAGATAGCACGAGCGAGTCACGCTATCCAGACCA
>CAUZJF010000311.1:0-3298 GCA_963579975.1 Dehalococcoidia bacterium | reverse complement strand
CGGCGTCGGTGACTCGGCGGCGGACCGTGCCGGCCGGCGGCAGACCAACGGGAGCCTGCTCGACTGGGTCGGGACCAAGCTGTCCCGGCTGAAGAGGGAGCTGGGGGCAGTCGACCGCATGGCCCTGGACCAGTACACGAGCCACATCCGCGAGATGGAGCGGAGGATTCAGCTGGTCGAGGCGCAGAACAACAGCGGCGAGGAGCGGGCGATGCCGGAGGCGCCGGCGGGCGTTCCCGACCAGTGGGAAGACCACATGAAGTTGATGTTCGACCTCCAGTTGGTGGCGCTCCAGGCGGATCTGACGCGGGTGATCACCTTCAAGCCCGGGGCGGACAGGTCGAGCATGACGTTCCCGGAGAGCGGAACGAGCAAGCCGTGGCACTCGGCGTCCCATCACGGAAACACGCCCGACGGCATCATGGCCTACAACATGATCAACACCTACCGCCTCGGCCAGTTCACTTACTTCCTGGAGAAGATGAAGAACACGATGGAGGGGGACGGTTCCCTGCTCGACAAGACCGTCATTGTCTGGGGCTCGGCGATGGGCGATGGGAACGTGCACAACAACATTCGGTGTCCGCTGCTCCTGATGGGGCACGCGAACGGAGCGCTGGAGGGTAACGTCCACCTGAGCGCCGAGAAGGGGACGCCGATGGCGAACGCGTTCCTGAGCCTGATGCATCGAATCGGACACGACGACATGGAGTTTTTCGGCGACAGCACGGGCGAGTTCCCGCTGACCGTGTCGGATTCGAGTTCGGAGGGGGCACTGTGAATTCAAGAACAGGTACGTGCCTGACTGCTGCGGTCTTCGCAATTGCGCTGATGGCTGGGACGGTTGCGGCGGCCGACGTGGCGCTTCTGGATGCCACGAAGCGGAGTGACGTGGCGGCCGTACGGTCGCTTCTCGCCGACGGTGCGGACCCAAACGTGGCCCGTGGGGACGGGATGACCGCGCTCCATCTGGCCGCCCAGGCCGGGAGCCTCGATATTGCCAGGCTCCTGATCGATGCAGGGGCCCAGGTCTCGGCGACGACGAGAATCGGCGGTTACATGCCGATCCACCTCGCCAGCGGTGCCGCTGAGCCCTCTCTGGTTGGCGCGCTCATCGAGGCCGGCGCCGACGCGGATGCCGTGACGACGGCCAGTGGTGTGACGCCGCTCCACCTCGCCGCGAAAGCGTTCAAAGGGGAGAGCACGGTCCGGGTACTGATCGAGCACGGCGCGACATTGAACGCGTTGGAGGCTTCGGCTGGGCAGACACCGTTGATGTTCGCGTCGTCGTTTGGCCGCACGGGGGCGGTTCGAGAGCTCCTCAGCCACGGCGCCGCCACCGCGATCAGCACCGAGGTCGTCGATGTCCTGAAGCGAATGGTCATCGACCAGGAAGCGCAGGCCCGCCTTCAGGAAGCGCAGCAGGAGATCGGGGGGAACTCGTTGAAGGGAATCGGCCCGGCCTTAACCCCGACCCAGGCTCAGGCGGCCATCGCCGTCCAGCGCGAGTTCCTGCGTTCGGACGAGGCGATCGCGGAGTTACTCGTGAACTTCCATCCTGACGATCTGGCCAACACCCGGCTCTACAGGGGGACCGAGGTCGAGTACCTGACGCGTCCCTGGTTTGAGACGCTGGTCGGGAAGACGGGCGGGATGACCGCGCTGCTGCACGCGGCCCGCGAAGGCCATATCGACGTGGCGGAAGCTCTCCTCGAAGGTGGAGCCGATATCGATCAGGTCAGCGGCGACGGAAGCAGTCCCCTCGTGAGCGCCGTGCAGAACGGTCACTTCGATCTCGCATTGGTCCTGATCGATCGCGGCGCGGATCCGAACCTGGCCACGAACACCGACCGGGTCGTACCGCTCTTTGGTGTACTGCAGACCCAGTGGGCAAACTTTACCAGCCACCCGCAGCCCAGAGCTCATGAGTACCAGCAGAGCACATACATGGACGTGCTGACGGCGCTACTCGAGGCCGGGGCGGACCCAAACGTGGCGATCAAGAGACACCTGTGGTACTGGGAGTTCACAGTCGGGCGTGTCGGGCTCGATGTTAACGGTGCCACGCCGTTCTGGCGGGCCGCGTTCGCCCTGGATGTCGAGGCGATGGAGTTGCTGGCGTCTTACGGCGCCGATCCCAATGTTCCGACAAGGTGGGACGAGGTCGGCATGAGAGGGACACGGCAGGAAGACGGGCGAAGCGGGGACGACTCGGGGTTGCCGCCGCTTCCCAAGGGCACGGCCAACATGTATCCCATACACGCTGCGGCGGGGGGCGGTTGGCTCGGGTTCGTAGCCGTCGACATGAGGCAGGTGCCGAACAACTTCTTCAATACGGTGAAGTACCTGGTCGAGGAGCATGGTGCAGATGTCAGCGTTCCCAACTCGTGGGGCTACACGCCGCTCCACTATGCGTCGGCCAGGGGCGACCACAAACTGATCGAATACCTGTTGTCGAATGGCGCCGATATAACAGCAATCAGCAGGCTTGGCCAGTCGACAGTCGACATGGCCCGCGGGGGTGGAGCCGGGTACCACAAGCGTGCGGGGTTCCCCGAAACCGTGGAGTTTCTGTTGAGCCTCGGCGCCGAGTTCAGGTGTATCGACACCCACTTCCGGGGTACCGGGGCTTACTGTGCGGGTTCGGGCGTGCCCCTGTTCGAGGGAGCGATCATACCCGCACCATAAGTCGCTTTGACCCGCTGGTAACGGTGACATGAGAGGTTCTGTGAGGGGCCCGGGGTGAAATTCCCCGGGCCCGTTCGACAGGACCAGCAGGTTTCCAGCCCTCAGTCTTCAGCCAACCTCACACCTTCGACGCAGGCAGGATCGCCAGGAGCTTGTGGCGGCTTGGTTTCCTTCAACGCGGCTTTCATGACGAACACCTATGCTAGTGTCCTGAGTCCGAAATACGGTGCCGTTCCGCCCGAACCCGTAGGGCCGATTGATGTTGCTGGTTGTGAGTGACAAAACGCCCGTGACACAGACAGGTTTATTGATTGATTCAAACTTCATCCTGCGTTGGGCAAAATCAATCGGAGATAGTGACCGTATTTCGGACTCAGGACACTAGCCATTAGGCCTTATACTCGGTTTCTTGAACCACACTGACAGGCCAAGAGTTCCTTTCCTGTGGGCGGGACATCGGGGGAAGATTCTGATTGCGATCGGGATGCTGGTCCTTTTAGGCTTGGGCGTACCCATCATGACAAATGCTCCCCGAACCGGGTCATCCAACGAAATAGAACCATGCCCGTCGAGTCCGAACTGCGTTTCGAGCCTGGCGTCGGACGAAATT
>CAUZJF010000310.1:0-3320 GCA_963579975.1 Dehalococcoidia bacterium | reverse complement strand
GGCCTGGACCTTGTCAATTTCGTCCTGGGAGGCTACCCTCTGGCCCAGTAGCGCCTTCTTGTGCAGATCTATGGGGTCCCTCTCTTTCCACATCTCAACCTCTTCCTCTTCCCGGTAGGACTCCCGCAGGATGCGTCCCAGTCCCTCTGAATGGTCCTCGTACCGGTACGTGCGGGCCTCTATGAGCGTCGGTCCCTCGCCGGCCCGCCCCCTGGATACAGCGGCCTTGGTGGCCTCGTAGACGGCGATGGCGTCCTGACCGTCCACAAGCACCCCAGGCATGTTGTACGCCGACGCTCGGTCCGAGATGTTCTCGACAGCCACGACGTCCGTGAAGTGGGTCGTGACCGCGTACTGGTTGTTCTCGCACAAGAATATGACGGGAAGCTTCCAGATTGAGGCGAGATTCA
Source organism: Dehalococcoidia bacterium (assembly GCA_963579975.1). Classification (GTDB taxonomy): domain Bacteria; phylum Chloroflexota; class Dehalococcoidia; order Lucifugimonadales; family CAUZJF01; genus CAUZJF01. The sequence continues at coordinate 2,910 of CAUZJF010000310.1, read as the reverse complement.
TGGCCTCGTGGCACGCCCCCTGGTTGCTGGCCCCATCCCCGAAAAAGGGGATCACGACCCGGTCCAGTCCCTGCATCTTTGCGCCCAGGGCCGCTCCGGTCGCGACGGGCAGGGCAGAGGCCACGATTCCAGACTCTCCCAGGATGCCAATGCTGAAGTCGGCCAGATGCATCGAGCCTCCCTTGCCCTTGCAGTAGCCCGTACTCTTGCCCAGCAGCTCGGCCATCGCTCGCCGGACGTCGCCGCCCTTGGCGATGGGGTGGCCGTGAGAGCGGTGGTTGCCAGTAATGTAGTCGTCGTCCCTCAGGGCGGCGCACGCCCCGACGGCCACGGCCTCCTCACCGATATAGCAGTGGGCCGCGCCCACCAACTCTCCCCTCTGGACCAGCTCCTTGACTGTCTCATCGAAGCGGCGGATAAGCATCATCCGTCTGAGGATCATCATCAGCAAATCTTTGTCCATGCCAGCCTCCATCAGATGCTTTAGAGTGGCCCGCACAGGGCACCGGATTGCTGCATCGACAACCTACGCTCGCCCACCAGCGGTGTCAAGCCCTGGCCCCCAGGCCTCCAGGGCCTCGCAGTCGTCATTCCGAGAAGCTCACACCACACCACGAATCCTGAACAGGTCCAGGGCGACGAGGAACCTGGGGAGGCGGGGCGATGACCAGATTCGATGAGACCATTAACCGAAAGACCCTGCCTTCAGCCTCCCTCCGGTGGTGTCTCGGCCGTTGGAGTATAATCTCGGTGCCAAGCCAGACCGATACGCCAGACCAATACGGAGGATCACCTACCATGCCGAAAGTGCCCGCGGGACACGCAGTTATCGAGGCGGCGGTGACCGAAGGGGTTACCGATATATTCTCGCTCTTGGGCCACGCCAATCTGGCCATCATCGACGGCTTCTATGGCCGGGAGGACGTCCGCTACATCGGCGTCAGACACGAGCAGGCCGGGGCTCTTATGGCCGACGGCTACGCCAGAGCCAGTGGGCTTCCGGGGGTGTTCATCTCGACGTGCGGCCCTGGAACGACCAACGTCGTCACGGCCGCGGCCGCGGCGCTGGTCGCCCAGTCCCCGTTGGTCATCGTCGGTGGCGGCACGCCCGAAGAGTACGCCTTCCGAAACGCCTTCCAGGAGTTCGATCTCGTCAGCCTTCTCAAGCCCGTAACCAAGTTCGCCGGACGCCTCACCATCACGGAGCGGATCCCGGAGATGATGAGGCACATCTTCCGCGTGGCCACCAGCGGCAAGAAGGGCCCGGTCTTCTTAGAGTTGCCCGAGGACAAGACCGCCGCCGGATCGACCGCCGAGGTCGACAATATGCTGCCCAGCAGCTATCGGCTAGTCGACCCACGTCCCGAGGGGGACAGCGCATCTATTCAGGCGGCCGCCGCGACACTGAAAGGCGCCAAACGTCCGGTGCTATTGGCCGGCGGTGGGGTAGTCTGGGGTGAGGGAAGCGAGGCAGCGGTGGAGTTGGCCGACCTGCTCGGGGCCGCGCTCGTGACCTCCTACGCTCGGAACGACGCGCTGCCCAACGACCACCCCCGATTCCTGGGCGCCCTCGGCCGGGCCGGAGCGGCAGAGGCGGTTGAGGCTGTCCAGAACGCGGACGTCCTGCTGGCCCTGGGCACGCGCTTAGCCCACATGACCGGCTTCTTCGACCATCGCTACATCAACCCCGAGACGCGCATCGTCCAGGTTGAGATCGACGCCAATGAGATCGGCCGCAACTATCCGGTAGAGGTAGGAATACTGGGCGACGCTCGGGCCGTGGCCGCACGTCTGCTGGAGACGCTGCGACAGCAGGTCGAGGAAGGAGATCGCAACGCGGACTGGCAGAAGACCGCCACCGACCTGTCGGCGCGGCGCCGGGTACGCCTCGCGACGGAGGCGCAGAACGACTCCATGCCCGTCAAACCACAGAGGGTTTACGGCGAGATGCGGAAGGTGATGCCCCCGGACGCCATCTACACCGTCGACGCCGGCGCCGTGTCCGCGATGGCGTACGACAGGCTCCACTTCACCGAGCCCAAGACCTTCTTCAGCCCGCTCTACATCGGCTCGCTTGGAGTCGGTCTCCCGATAGCCATGGGCGCAAAGGTCGCGCGTCCCGATAAGGCGGTCGTCTCCATAAACGGAGACGGCGGCTTCCTCTTCAACTCCCAGGAGCTCCAGACCGCCATCGAATACGGCATCAACGTCGTGGCCGTCATCATGAACAACAACTCCTGGGGCGGCGAGAAGAACATCCAGAACGCGCTGTTCGAAGGACGCCAGGTGGGGGCGGACATCAGCAACCCCCGCTACGACAAATACGCCGAGGTGTTCGGTGCCAAGGGCTTCTACGCGGAGCATCCCGACCAGATCGCCGACGCCCTGCAGGAGGCACTCTCATGCGGCAAGCCCGCGATCGTCGAGATCCCGGTCGACCCCACGGAACTGGGCGGCGACGTGAAGATGTAGTTAGCAGTTGTCAGTTTTCAGTCCTCAGTTTTCAGACCGGCTAACTGATAACTCGTAACTAACCACTGATAACTACAATCAATTCCCGAGTAAGAGGGCAAAAAAGAAGAACATTTCGAGTTCGACGACGCCGGCAAGGCCGTCGGTTATGTTTCGCTAGACCAGATCCGCGTGCTCGCCATCCGGCACGCACGGGAAAACACGGACTTCTACGGCCGCCGCTACGGTGCCCGCTCGCTTGTGTGGGAGATGGTCAGCCAGGAGGAGGGCGAGGACTACTACTACTAACTGCGATTCAGGTCGACGCAGCGGTTGATGACCTGCTCGAAAACGGCAACTGCTCTCTTAGAGAAGTGGGTATGACCGTCGAAGGCCAATACCCAGTGGATGCTTGCGCGTTCGCTCCGGGCATAGCGCAAGTCATCCTCGGGTCTGGGA
>CAUZJF010000309.1:0-3323 GCA_963579975.1 Dehalococcoidia bacterium | reverse complement strand
TGTTTTGCTGTTTGGGGTCGCGTGACAGGTCTCATCCGCGTGTGTTTACTGAGTCGAGACCACAGGACGTTTAGGACTGTAAGGTGGCTCCAGGACCGCGCGTTGCTCCGGAGTGAATTCGTCCAGTACGTCCTGGACGCCATCAGGTATGTGCTCCGGGGCCCACGACATCGGGCCGGGCGAGTACTTGTACAGAATGCTCCGGCGAGGGTGGTCAGCCGTCCACGGCAGCGTGCCGTGAGCAAGCGCCTCGGTGAAGATGATCGCCGAGCCCGCCTTTGCTTCAACTTGCGTCACGATGCCCAGGTCGGTCTCCAGCAGGGCCACGTCCTCGGGCATAGGGTAGCTGGACTTGTGGCTGCCGGGAACGCACGCGAAACCGCCGTCACCGGGCCCGCAGTCTGTCAGCAGCCAGCTCACGACCGTCAGTCCGCACCGCATTTTGCCATTGTGGAACTGGAAGAAGCTGGTCAGGTTGTCCGAGGTGGCGCCTCCGTGAAGCTTGTGCCCTTCGGCGCCCTCGCGCATGATGATTCCGTAGACGTGGTCGAGTCTGAAGCCCTCTCCCAGTAACTCCTGCAAAGGCGGAACGATGCGTGGATGGACCAGCAGGTCCCTGAAAGGCTGGCACCACGGTTTTGGCCACGTCAGCATCTCTCCGAGATCACCTCTGCCCTGGGTTCCCTTCAAGGCCTTGGACCCGCCGGCCAAAGACTCCTCCTCGGGCCGCTCCAGGACGCGCCCGAACTCGTGGTCGATGGCCTCGTTGCACCCGGCGATCTCTTCACCGGTGAGGACGCCGTCGATGACCAGGTATCCGTTCAGATCGAAGAAGTACCGCTCGTATTCGTTCATCGCGCTGTCGACGCCTAGCAGGCTGCCGAAAAACCCTTTTGACCATCCCCCTGCCCCCCTTCCTGGCCAGGAAGGGGAAGAAATGATATCTGAGGTACACCCTCAGACTCCCGGCAAAGGGGCTTCGCCCCTCTGCACACCCATTTTTCCGCACCCCGCTAGATCGTGGCTGCGGGCGAACAGTATGTCCTAGCTGTCGCCGAAGGAATAGAGTTTGAGAGCGGTCTTGCTGAAGAGCAACTCCTTGTCGGCTTCTGTCAGGAACTCCATGTGCTCGCGGAACATGTCCAGCGACGGCTTGTACCCGGTCTGTCGCATGACTCCGGGGAAGTTGGTGCCCCACATGAGACGCTGCGGTCCGTAGACGTCGTAGAGTCTTTGGAAAGTCGGGAACGTGTCTTCGTGAGGGTAGGGCATCTTCGATTTGTGAGGCTGCGGCGTGAGCTTCACGTAGACATTAGGGTATTCAGCCAGATTCAGCACCTTGCTAAGTACGGGGTAAGGTGGGTCCTCGTCCGTGGGCGCACCGCCTATGTGGTCGAGGGCCACAGGCACGTCAGGGAAGCGGGCGATGATCGGCTCCAGGTCAGGGAGGTTGTCGGCCGGGCCATGAACGACGAAGGAGGCCCCGAGGTCTGCGGCCCGCCGCCATATTGGGTCCTGGTCCGGTGTAGTCCAGTCCGACGGGGAATCAACCCTCGATGAGCTGTGTATGCGCAGTCCGCTAAAACCGTCTTCCTTTACCAGGCGCTCTAGCTGGTCCGCTGCATCCGGCGCTTTCTGGTCGATGAGACCGATGGCGGCGAACTTCCCCGGGAACTCCTTCAAGCAGTCCGCCACGTAGCTGTTGTCGTACATGTAGTGGATGGGCTGCACGATCACGGCCTTATCCACGCCGGCGTCGACCATGGTCTCGCTAAGGAACTCGACGTTGCCGTCAGACGAAAGCGAACGGCCTTCGGCCACCGGGTAGCGGGATACGTCGCTGCTCCACACGTGCAGATGCGTGTCGATGATCAAGCGGGCCTCCTGTCCAATCTAGTTTGCGGTTTCGCCTTCGACCCAGCTTACTCCACTGCGACGACGTCGCTCTTGTGCCTGACGATCATATGGGGGTCGCCCGACGTGTCGTAGACGGGATTCCCCTCCGAGTCCACGACCCGAAATATCCTCTGTACTGTGGTCTTGACCCGGACCGAACCGCCGTCGAGCAGGCGATACTCGTTCCAGTCTTCTCGTCCAATCTCGAACTGCTGCTCTATCGCGTCGAACTCGGTGTCACCAGCCCGCACCTTTACAACTTTTCTCTGCATTGGAATGCTCCTGGTGACCTGCCGAATTGCGCCCGCAATTATACCAGGGTTCCGGTTGGGGAACAGCCTCTTAAAGAGGGGTTCGACGTGGCGCACGGCATACCGAATATTACTATCAGGCTGCTGAAAAACCCTTTCGACCATCCCCTTGACCTCCTTCCGCATCCTACTAGAGACAAGCCATCGCGACGGGACGGCGGTTGCTTGTTGCCCTGAGCACCGCCCCATTGCCCTCTTGTGGCGCCGAGCTCCGATGTGGATGATTACGGGGATTCGAGCCCCTCGCACACCGGCGTCAGAACGGGCCTGTGGCGTCCGGGTTTAGCCCCTTGTCATTCGGTCGATGTTGCGTTTGTCGAGGTCCCACCATTCATCGAAGAGCGCCACGGACTGGATGTAGTGAATGATCACCCTGACTCCCCAGAACAACAACGGGATGTAGAACGAGAGGGTCTGGTCCTCTTTTACGCAGTAGGTCAGAATGTTCCAGAAGCCCAGGGTGGTGTGTAAAGGGCGGAGGGATAATGTACTACCGAGGCTGGTCGAACGCTGAAGAATGGCGTTTGAAAACTGTATCGGCTATCGCCTTCAATCGGGTTGGAACGAACCTGATGGAAGGTGGACTGGATGTATACGGTGGAGCTGTACGGTCGAGTCCGGCGGGTGGTCCACGTCGAAGGGATGAGCATCCGGGAAGCGGCGCAAGTATTCGGGCTGCACCGGGACACGGTGCGCAAGATGCTCAAGTACTCGTTGCCTCCGGGGTATCTACGTGAACAACGACCTCGTCGACCGAAGCTGGACCCGTACAAGGGAGTGATCGACGAGATTCTGGAGCACGATCAGCTCCTCCCGAGCAAGCAGCGTCACACCGCCAAGCGTATCGACGAGCTCGGCTTCGTGCCCCTGTCCAAGACCGGAGCCGAGTTGCTCTTCTAGGTCTTGAGCCAGCGCTATGAGCGCGGCTCGGTCCTGGTTACCTCCAACCTGCCCTTCGACGAGTGGGCCGAGGTTTTCGGATCTGAACGGCTCACCGGGGCCCTACTCGACCGCCTCACCCACCATGTGCACATCCTGGAAATGAACGGGGAGAGCTTCCGCCTCAAGCAGAGCAGACAAGCCGAAACTGTTCCTCTCCAGGACAACGACCTCCAA
>CAUZJF010000308.1:0-3328 GCA_963579975.1 Dehalococcoidia bacterium | reverse complement strand
ATCTCGGGGAGCAGGTTCTGGTCACTGAGCGAAATGACCCGGTCGCCGTCGAGATACACGGCCACGTCGGCGTTCTTGATCAGGTCCCCGCCGCCCTCGACCTTCTCGATCGTCAGCGTGTGAGGCTCATCGGAGCCAATCGTGCGATTGACCTTCGCCACCGGCTGCGGCACAGTCCAGTCGCTGGTAGTGAATGAGATCTCTCCAGACGCAAGGTCGATCCCGACACGGGCGTGCTCGTGGCGGTCGGCGTCGAACCCGAAAGATAGCTGTCCATCAGCGCTCCCTAGCACACGAAACCGGAGCTCGATGCTGTCGCCGTTCCGTGTGTGGACGCCGGGCCCACGCAAATGAACCGAATCGGCGGCCGACGCTTCGAGCACGAGTCCGTCCGCCGTTGTTTTGAAGCCCGCGTCTGTCTCATCCGGCCAGATCCAACCGGGAGTCGGCCAGGCGAAGTTCGTTTCACTAAGAATGTCGTGGTTCAGCTTGTACTCTCCCTTTTCTGGTTCGCGGTCGCCTCGGGCGTCCCGTTACGCCACCTTTACCCGACACCATCGCACGACCATCTGGCCGCGCTGCGAGCCCCAGAAGGTGGCCATGATGTCCCCGTCGCTCAGGCGGATAGCGTCCGGCGCTCCGAAGGCAATCGTGTCATGGGCGGCGGGGTACCGCGCCACTCCAAGGCTGTCCTGTCCGTAGGCGTCCCACACCTGCACCCAGTTGTCTGCGTCGAAGGTACTGCCTTCGTCGTCGGACAGGGCCATGTAGATGCCAGGACGATCGGACTCTCGCTCCGACATTATGAGCGCGATGTAGCCATCGCCGAGGTCGACGGCCTTGTTGGTCTGGGCTTGCAGAGTGGTTGGCTCGGGATCGCTCCACTCTCTGCCGTCAGGGGACCCTTCGATTCGGTGCAGCGTGTAGAATCGGGTGCTGTCCCTTGAGCCCGTCCACGGGAACCCGATGAGCCGGCCATCGGCCAGCTTGGTGACGCGGCAGTGCCAGAAGCCCTTTTCCGAATCGGGACCGCCTGTCATTTGCACACGGTCTCCCCAAGTCTCGCCTCGATCGCCGGAGAATATGCCCGAGACGTGGGGCGGCAGCGCGTATTCATCGTCGTACTGTCTGTCCCAGTCGCAGGGGACGAACCACCGCCCGTCGTCCAGCTCGGCAACGCCGTCGTAGAGGACGAGATGGTTGTCGGGCTTCTCGATGATCTCGGGGCGAGACCAGGTCCTGCCGCTGTCGTAGGAGCGGAACATCACTGGTTGCTCCGGCAGGTGGCCCCCGGTCTTGGCGTACATGGGTATATCTGGAGTGGGACGTGTGAAGCGATGCCCCAGCACCACGACCTCGCCGTGGGCAAGACGTGTGAGATGCGTGGCCGAGTAGGAGTATGGTTGGTCGTCCTCGGTGCCGTCCCACAGGCATCCCTCGTCGTTCCAGGTCGCGCCGCCGTCAGTTGAACGCAAAACCCACGAGCGCCCGTCGTCTCCGTACAGCGCCTGGGCTCGGCGGTACACGCAGAGAAGCTCGTCGGGCCGAATCTCGATGATCCGTGAGTAGTAGGCGTGAATTGCCCAATCGGCCGGATAGGGATTCGCGTAGAGGAGGCCGGAAGCGGCGATCTCGAGGCGCATGTCTTTCTACTCCTCGCCGCGGACCTTTTCTTCGATGTCGGCCTTGGCCTCCTGCAGCCGCGCCCGTGCCACCTCGGGTTCCAGGTCACCCTCGTTCACCGCCACGGTGAGCATTCTCTGGATCGGCGGGACCATGACCTCGGCGATCTGCTCGACAGTTACGCCGCGGTCCTCGCCTAAGGAAGCGATGGTCTCGCCGTCCTTCAACAGGCCGAAGAACTCGTCTTTTTCCAACCCCAGCAGTTCGAAAAGATTGTTGAGCTGCCCTTGCTCGATGCGCTCTCGCTGCTCGTCCTCGGCGACTGCACGGCGGACCTGGTCCTCGACTACCTCCCTGATCACGGGGCCAAGTCGTTCCATGACTGTCTCGGCTTGCTTCTGTGTCAGAATCCCATCCTCGACCAGCCCGGCGAACACTTGCTCAAAAGGGTCAACCTCGGTCGCCTCGGTGCTCTCTTGGGCGTGGATCAGTCGCAGCGATAAGCTCGTAGCTGCCATGCCAAAGATCAGCATGACCCACATTCCCATGAATATTCTTTTGGCAGTCATCTACATCTCCTTGTTGGGGATACCCTGTGCGCCCCCAACTGCAGATAGGCCAAAGCTTTTTCTCACTCTCATTCCTGTCGGCGCGATTATACTCCAGAGCGCGGCGCCGACGGGCACCCCAGAGGGACTCTTTCCCTCTCCACTCCGAGCAACCGCCACGTACCAAGTGTTGAGAGGCTCGTCCCAACCTTCTCTTACTCGCACCCTGGCCTTGCGCGTAGCCACGGCGCTCACTGAACTGAGGCAATCGGCGGCTAGCAGGCCTGCTGCTAACTGACGGGCCTGGCTTCCCGCCTTCACAAAATCCTTGAGGACCGGCGGAAGCAGATTGCTGGCCGCAGGGGTTCCCACGCTTAACGAGTCGAAAGGACGACGCGTCTCGATGCGGGGGGTTGAGTGGTTTTTGGCGTCCATGGCCGGAGAGAGTGAATTGTCGCAGGGTCACAAGAAAGCGCGTTCCAGCGAGAAGAACCCGATTCCTGACGTTCAGGAGGCCGTTGAGGGCTTGACGTCCGATGAATACTTCACAGACTTGGACGTCTGGGTGAGCTGGCTTTTCCGCTTCCACCTGAACCTTGACCCGCAGTTCGATGGATTGGAAGACCGCCCCGAAAACTCGATGAGTGGGGAAAGACCGATCGTAGGGTAGGCAAGAAACCTCAGGAGGCTTTTGATGGCTAGGAAAAGGGGGAACCGCGAAGGGTCGGTCACGCGCCGCAGCGCACAGACGGGCGCTACATGGCTCGTGTGACGCTCCCAGACGGCCGGCGACGGGCTCTTTCTATGGCCCAACGCGCGCGGAGGCGTCTAAGAAGTTCCTAAGAGCACAGAACGCCATAGCGGACGGGTTGACGTTGCCTGCGGAGAGGCTGACATTGGCCTCGTTCTTGGAGCGTTGGCTTGTAGAAGCCGTCAAGCCTACCGTGCGAAACAGCACTTACGAATCCTACAGAATGCTTGTCCGCCGGCACATGGGCCCGGAGCTAGGACGAGTGCCGTTGACAAGGCTGACAGCTCAGCAGATTCAAGGCTTTCTGAACCGGAAACACGCCAGCGGTCTTTCAGCCCGAACGGTCCAGTACATACATGCCGTACTCCGGAGAGTGCCGGGACAGGCCGAATGCTGGGACCTGGTG
>CAUZJF010000307.1:0-3345 GCA_963579975.1 Dehalococcoidia bacterium | reverse complement strand
ACCTTTTACCTCCTCCCTCACCTGGGCAGTATTAAGGAGGGGGTAAAACCTAGCTAGCTGTCACCGGCCGCTCTCCACAAAGGTCTCGAAACCCCGTTGAGGTCCCACACGACCTTCCCCGCGCGGACTGTCAGGTGGCAGGTCAGGAGACACTTCCCCTCCATTCTTGCGAGACTGCAGTCCAGGAATCCGAAGCAGCCCTCCTGGATCTCGAAGGCGGCGATGTCCGCCTCGGCACCAACCGATAGCGATCCCAGCTCGGGCCGTCCGATCACCGACGCTGGCACCGACGTTGCCTTCGCAATCGCGTCGTTCAGCGTCACGCCCAGCATCATGAGCTTGGACATTGCGACCGGCAAAGCCGCTCGTGGCAAAAAGAAACTGAGGCCGTGGATGTCGCTGGAAATCGTGTTGGGCACGTGGCCCTGCTCCATGGAAGGCTTGGCCCTGTCGTAAACGAAGCTACCCTTGCCGTGGCCCACGTCGAACAGGACTCCTCGTTCCCTGGCCTGCCATATGTAATCCGGCACTCGACCGCTGTCGTCAACCTGCGCAGATCCTCGTGAATACATATGGGTGCTGACGTCGCCGGGCCGCATGTGGTCCAATAGCAGCTCGCGGTAAGAGCGATTTGGGTGTTCGTTGTAGTCGACCATCACGATAGAATCGGACGACTCGGCTGCCCTTACTGCTCCGTCTACGGCTTCCCATCCCGCCCCGCGATAGTGGGCGATCTTGACCCCGACGACCACGTCGCGGTTACGCCGTACTACCTCGGCGCAGGGCGCTGACTGCATCTCCGACACGTCTTGCTCGACAGCGCCAAGCATGCCGCTGGCGACGATGTTGACCAGCGCCAGCACCCGAACCCGGGCCTCCTCAATCACTTCGCGCCTGAACTCGTCGAACGTCCGGTACCCCGAGCCGCCGGCGTCTACCAAGGTTGTGACGCCGTTGGGGAAGGCGTACTCGTCGGCCTGCACCCAATGCTCGAACCCGTAAACGTGGGTGTGGGTGTCGACGAGGCCCGGCGTGACGATCAGCCCCGAGACATCGGCCGTAGTTTCGGCCTGTTGTGAAGGGATGTCCTGGTTGACCGCGGCGATCTTCCCATCCGAGACCGCGATGTCCATCGCAGCGTCGATTTCGTTCAGCGGGTCGATGACGCGGCCGCCCTTCAGGAGGAGATCGTATCGTGGGTCGGATCCGGTCACGGACGTAACCTAAGAGCCGCCGAGTACATCTGCAAGCCTCTCGGCGATGATGGCCTCGTCGCCCTCGTACAAGTTGATGGCTGTTATGGCCAGCTTCGCGTCACCCGCTGACCTCAAGAAAATGCGAGGCGACCCCGCGTTCAAGTCGGCGACGGCTTGCCCGGTGTCCTTTCCGGCAACCGCCGGATCGAACGAGACGTGCAGCGCGGCGCCGGCGTAGCTTTCGAGCCGCACCAGCTCCGTCTCGGTTACGGCCGAGATTCGCGCCAGCTCCCTAGCGAGGGCCGACAGACGCTCGTCGTAGCCGGAGATGCGTCGTTCGTGATCCATCGTCAGCCACTCTTCGAGGGCTGCCACCATCCCTACGACCTCTTGCCGGTCGACCTTGAAGCCGCGGCCGAAGGAACGGGCTTCCGGGTCGTAGAAACCGATGAAGCCGTGGGCCGCTATCGCCTCTACCAGATCCCTCCTGCCGCAAACGAAGCCTGTGGACTGGGGGCCGCCGAAGTACTTTGCCCCGAAGGAGACCAGGTCTCCCGACCGCGCGTTGGCCTGGAAGTAGTCGACTGGGAACACCTGCTCCGCGCTGTCGATGATCGATGGCAGACCGTGCACCCGCGCTATCCGGACGACCTCTTCCACCGAGAGATACGGGTCGCCCAGCCTCGACTTGAGGTTGTATGAAATGGCCGCCGTCTTGGGGCCGATAGCGTGGGTTAGATCGTCGGCCGAGCAGCTTTTGTCCGTGCCCACCGCTACCAGCGTCGCCCCCGACGCCGTTAGTGCCCGGTCGTAGGCGTGGCGCTGACGCTTCTGGATCAATACCTGGTCTTTCATGCCCGTCGTGTCCGGTAGGCGGCCGATCTTGATCTTGTCCCGGCTGGCCATACACGCTGCCGTGCTCAGGGCGAGGGCGGCGAAGCAGCCCGAGGTGATGTAGGCGGCTTCGACGCCGAACAGTTCGGCGACGCGCTCCCCAGACTTCTCGAGTAGCTCCTCCATCTCGACGAAGCTGTCCGCCTCATTCATGGCGCGCTTCACCGTAGGGGACAGGGCCGCGCCGCCCCACAGCGTCATGCTTCCGTCGGCGTTGATCACTGGCCGGACGCCCAGTCGAGTGTAAACTTGGTCGTTACGAACGGGGTTCAGCGGACGCCCCTTCTTCGCCTGACATTCGTCCTCGCCTCCGATAGCGTCGCCCCAAAAGGATCAGGTCACGCATGCTCAACGAGGGTCGTACGAGGTCGAGGAACCGGTCGAGGATCTCCTCGGGTGGAAACTCTGACGTGTCCAGCCGTACCTTGTGCTTGATCCACGACGCGCCGAACTCCTGCTCGAACTGGCGCTGAACGTCCTCGATTTCGTCGGGCTGGACCAGCTGGTACGCGTGAGGTCCGGCCTTCATACGCTCTCGAATCACGTCGGGGTCGGCCGTCAGGAGCACGAGAATCGTGTCGGACGGTAGCTTCGTCTCGACCTCACGCGCGTAACCTACCGTTCGCCCGGGGTAGTAGTACCGCGGACCGTAGACGGTCTCTTCGATGTGAAAGCCGCCGAGGATGCAGTCGTCAAACTTGGAGATGACGCCGATGTGGTAGTAGATCTGGAAGCGCTGAAACCGCTCCTTGATTCTGGCGGGAAGGGCCGCCATGACCCGCTGCTCTTCGTCTTCGAGGTGCCGAACGTCTGGGATGCTGAAGTCCGCGTCGTCCATGTGAAAATGCCGGCCCTGCGTGGGTCCCCACTCCCTCAACGCGTCGGCCAGCGTCGTCTTACCTGCGTACTCGCAGCCAATGGTGATCAGTCGCATGGCGGACCAGGTTGCCTTGTATTGCCGCTGGCGTGCGGCTGGCAGAGGCAAAGTCTAACGGCGAAAGCTTGGTTAATCAACAGGTTCCGACGCGACTGTGATAGGTCAGTGATTGTGACACCCCTTAACTGTTCAGTGAAAATGTCACCATGGAGACAATCACGTTGAACAGGAAAGAGCAGCAGCGGGTCATGGTCTTGAATCGGGTGGAGAGTAGAGAGCTGACGGCCGCCGCATGCGGTCAGCGGAGCTGTTCGTGAGTGGGTAGTTGCCCTTGCCGCCGGCCCGTACGATGGTGCGAACCACACGCACCTGAGTGAG
>CAUZJF010000306.1:0-3346 GCA_963579975.1 Dehalococcoidia bacterium | reverse complement strand
GGCTATGGTGCTGCACCCGCCCGTGCTGCTGATGGACGAACCGCTGGGCTCTCTCGACCAACTCACCCGCGATGTAATGCGCTACGAGGTTACGCGCCTGTGGGAGCAATCTCATAGTACGGTCGTGATGGTAACCCACAGCATCCCGGAGGCCGTTGCGATGTCCGACCGGGTGCTGGTAATGTCGCAGCGACCGGGTCGCATAAGAGGCGAGGTCGAGATCGATCTTCCTCGACCACGGGAGAAGTCCGCGGAGCGTTCCCAGAGCTTTCTCAATCACGTTTTCGAGATCGAGGAGATGCTACACCTTGGAGTCCCGGGCCGAGATTCAGCCGTCCCAGTCCGGACTTTCGGTGCATAGCGCCGTAGGGTCTCCCAGACCCGGCTGGCGGACTGCGCTGACGTCTCGACGGCGCCAGATCGTCGCTATCTGGCCGCCGGTGGCCGCCCTCGCGGCCCTGATGGTCGTGTGGGAGATGTGGACGCGCCTGGCAGACGTGCCGGTCTACATCGTGCCGGCGCCTACGGCCGTGCTTGCGCGGCTATTCGACGACCTGGGATACTTCGCCAAGCACGGAGTCGTGACGCTGATCGAAGCCTTAGGCGGGTTCGCGTTAGGGTCGTCGGTCGCGATCGGCGCGTCCACGGCCATGGTACACTCCCGGCTCCTCGACAGGACCCTCTACCCGCTGGCGGTGCTCGTGAAGGTCACGCCTATTGTGGCGGTCGCCCCGCTTTTCGTCATCTGGTTCGGATTCGGCTCCATACCCAAGGTGTTCATTGCGGCGCTCATCACCTTTTTCCCCGTGATGGTAAACGCGCTCACGGGATTCCGGTCGGTAAACCCCGGCGCCCTCGACTTCTTCCGGTCGGTCCACGCCTCTAGAGTAGACATTTTCCTGAAGCTGCGGGCGCCAGGCTCACTGCCCTACCTCTTCGCAGCCTTTCGTGTCGCGATACCGCTTTCGGTGATCGGCGCAGTCGTCGGGGAGTGGTTCACGGGAGACAGGGGCCTCGGCAGCGTCATAATCGTCGCCCACAACAATCTGGATATGCCCACGCTGTTCTCGGCCATCTTCGTGCTCGCGTTCCTGGGAGTCGGCCTCACCCTCCTTGCGACCTACGTCGAGAGACGGGCACTGTTCTGGCACGAATCGGTAATTGTCTCGTAGACCCGCTTGCAGTTGCGTATTCCAGCGTTAACCGCCTTCAAACTGCTTCTGGCGTCCGGCGTCCTCCTGGTTCTTGCAGACCTCGCCTGTGGAGTGTCATCCGAGGTCGAAGCGCCTGCGGACGGAACGCCCACTCCCGAACCCCTGGACAGAGTCGTTTTCATGGCGGGATTCAAGGCGCAGGCCAACCTTCCCTTCGTGGCGGCCTACGTCGCTCAAGAGATGGGGTACTTCCAGGAGCAGGGTCTCGAAGTCGATATCCGGCACGCGTCCAGCGGCGAGCACCTGCAGCTACTGGTGGCCGGTGACGTTCACTTCACCACGGCGGCCGCAACGTCGGTGCTGAAACGCCGGGCCGACCCTGAGCTTCCCATCGTCGCCTTCGCCCTCTTCGGCCAGCGAGGCCAGCAAGGCTATGTCGCGCTGGCGGACTCAGGAATCGAGACCCTCGACGACTGGGAAGGCAAGACCTTCGGCTACAAGGTCTCTGTTCCGCCGGACTATCTCGCGATGCTGAACGCGGCGGGAGTAAACCGCGAAAAGATCACCGAAGTGAGGGTCGGGTTCGATCCTCGCATCCTCACGAACGGCAACGTCGACGTACTGGCCGTATTCAAATCCAACGAACCCGACACCATCCGAAACCTGGGCTTCGACGTCAACATCTGGGACCCTGACGCATTCGGCGTGCCCAACATGGGCCTGACGTATATCGCCCTCTCTACGATGGCCGACGAAGACCCAGCCATCGTAGAGAGGTTCCTGAAGGCGACGCTAAGGGGACTACGGTACGCCGTCGACAACCGGAACGAGGCCGTCGACATCGTTCTGAAGTTCGCGCCCGGCGAGAACCGCGAGCACCAGCACTTCATGCTGGAAGACGAGATCCGTGACGCCGTCAGCCCGCTAACAGACGAGCATGGCCTCGGGTGGATGACGGAAGACCAGTGGCGCGCACTATACGAGCATCTAATCGAGTTCGGCGCTCTCCCAGCCGCCTTCGACTACGAGACCGCGTTCACCGACCGCTTCCTGCGCGCCGTCTACGACGAGTCAGGAACCCTCCGATGGCCGTAGGGCACGCTCTACTCGGCCGCCGCTGACGTCGAATACCGCGCCGGTGCTGAATGAGCACTCAGTCGACGCCAGCCACGCGACCAGCGCGGCCACCTCTTCGATTTCTCCCGTCCGCCCAACCGGGATGCGCTCGACCATGTACTGCACCTGCTCGGGTGTTAGCTGGTCGAGGATGCGCGTCTGCACCACCGCCGGCGTGACGCAGTTGACCCTGATCCCGGTCCTGGCAAGCTCCTTCCCGACCGACTTGGTCAGCCCGATGACTGCGGCTTTGGTCGCCGAATAGGGCACCATCCTCGGGTTCCCTTCCTTGCCTGCGATCGACGCGATGTTGACGATCCGGCCGTAGTCCCGCCCGATCATGTGCGGGATGGCGTGATGTCAGAAGAAGTAGACGCCACGCAGGTTAGTCCGGTAGACACGGTCCATTTCCTCGACGGGCAGCTCCCAGATATTCGCCGCGTCTCCGGCGATGCCGGCGTTGTTGACAAGGATGTCGATCCGTCCCCAGGTATCGATCGCCTGCGCCACGCTCCGGGTCGCCGTCTCCGGGTCGCCGTCCGTAATCCGCGATGACGAGCCGGGCGACCTCACGCCCCAGTCTCGTGGCGATACCCAGTCCGATCCCTGTGGCCGCTCCGGTTACGATGGCGACCTGGTCATTGAATCGGCTCACGGAACTCTCCCTGTTCGACGTTCTTGCACCGGCGATGGAGACGAGGGCGCGCGCCCTCGTCCAATGCTGGCGGCTACTCCGCCGATAGGGACCTGCTGGCGGCGCCGACACCGGCCCCGACGGCCACCTCGAAACCCTGGCTTGGAAGTATCTCTTCAAGCGCGGAGAGGAGGGCCAGCACGTATTCGGACCTGCTCGACTCTCCCATCAGGCCGATTCGCCACACCCGCCCGGCGAACTCGCCGAGTCCCCGCCCGATCTCGATGTGGTGCTCCCTGAGGAGTTTCTGTCGCACGACGGTCTCGTCGATACCGCCTGGCACCCAAATCGGGGTGATCTGTGGGAGCCTGTGGGCTTCCGGCGCAACGAGGTCGAGCCCCAGTGCCTCCAGGCCATCGCGCAGGGCTGCCGCGTTCCTCTC
>CAUZJF010000305.1:0-3373 GCA_963579975.1 Dehalococcoidia bacterium | reverse complement strand
ATGGCAGTTACGCTCGGCTCCGCACAGGTCTCTTAATTGAGTTAGCCAGACCGTACAAACCCATCATCCATCTTCACCACTCAGTATAGTCGTGAAACGGGAAACTCTTGCGACCCGGGAAGCCCTCGAATCCCTCGTAGAGGAGCAGCGGCGACAGGTCGGGATGGCCCTCGAATACGACGCCGAACAAATCGTGTCCTTCTCGTTCGAACCAGTCGGCAGCCTTCCAGACCGAGACCACGGAAGGCACGGTAGCTGCGTCAGGAGGCACGGAGGTCTTGAGGACAAACTTATGGCGCTTTTCGAGGGAAAACAAGTGGTAGTTGACCTCGAGCCTCTCTTCGTAGTCGACCACAGAGATGCATCGGAGGTAGTCGAAGCCAAGATCAGGGCGCTCCTTGGCAAGCCTGCAGATCAAAGGGACCTGCTCCGGCTGAGCGGTAACGACTACCTCGTCGACTGCAGCGCCTATCGTGACCTCAAACTCTTCGAGAGCCGAGGATAGCAAGTCGGAAAGCGCTTCGCCGCGTCCGTCCAGAGCGGGCGGCGCTTCGGGCGCGGCAGCCTCTCTTCTATGACGTTGAGCCACTTTGCTTGGCGTCCTTCTGGATTTTCTCCTGAAGCTGCATGATGCCGTACATCAACGCTTCGGGACGAGGAGGACACCCAGGCACGTAGACGTCTACCGGAATGAGGTGGTCGACTCCCATGACAACCGAGTAGGAGCGGTAGTACGGGCCGCCGTTGGTCGCGCAGCTTCCCATCGCGATGACCCATTTCGGGTCCGGCATCTGCTCGTAAAGGAGCTTGATTGGGTCCGCCATCTTCTTGACGACCGTCCCGGCAACTATCATCACGTCGGCCTGGCGCGGAGACGGCCACGTCACGACGCCGAAGCGGTCCAGGTCGTGGTGGGACATGTGGGTACTTATCATCTCTATGGCGCAGCACGCCAGCCCGAAGCTGAGCGTCCACAGCGATGATTTGCGAGCGTTGGCAAAGAGGTCGCTGGACCTGGCGGTGACGGCATTGGGCAGTACGTGGTCGAAAATACTGTCCGCCGGCCTGTTGCCATTTCCGGGCTGATACCCCTGGCCAAGAGCTATCTCCACTGCAGGACGCCCTTTCTCCACCCGTAAATCACGCCGAAGAAGAGCACGGCTATGAACAACAGCATCTCGTAGAAGACGGCCGGGATCGACTTCAGGTAGATGACCGACCACGGAAACAGGAAGACGGCCTCGACGTCGAAGATAAGGAACAGTATCGCGAACACGTAGTAGCGGATGTTTATCTGGGTCCAATTGTATGGCGCCGCAGGTATCCCGCACTCGTACGGGGTTTCCTTGATCGCCGAGGGACGTTTCGGCGCAAGGATAAAGGATGCGGCGAACATTCCCACCGCCGCCGCGAGTCCGACGGCTCCGACGATCAGCACGACCATCCAGTCTAGGGCGTATCCTTCGGGCAAACGCTCCACCTATGCTGCGAGATTGCGGCTCCAGTTTAACATCGACTATGAATCCCGAACAACATGGGCGCGCCTGTCCTGTGCTGGTCGAAAGACACGAGTTGGACAAGGTGCGAGCGGATACGGACGCGGACATTCGTGCCGCTAGGGCGTCAATTGCAACTCCAGCTACTGCGAGTCAGCGTGACCGGCGTCTGGGCCACCTGGCTCGACTACTTTCGAAAGGGTGTAACCAAGCAGTCTATGGATTCGCTCTCCCGCACCAGACGACTGCGGGAAATGCAGGACCGATACAGAGACTTGCTACAGACCCGACGCGAGTCTGCCAACGCACTGCGCTTGGTCGACGAGCTATTTGCCATGCCCTATATGACGGCTCCACGAGCTTCTAAGCTGTTGAATGTGAGCAACGCCGGCGCGAGGCGCATTCTCGACAGACTTGTGGATGCCGGCATATTTCGGTTCTTGCCCGACGAGTAGCCGCGCCTCTACGTCGCCAACGAATTGCTCGAAGTCATTCAGGCAGAGAAGGCGACTGACACAGAGCGATGATCCTCACTCACCAAAGTAGCGGGCCAACTCATCCCGTTCGAACGTGGGGAGCTCTCGAACGCAGTCCGCTGTGCGCAGCCTCAGCCCGTCTTCGGCCGGCGTGAAATGCCCGATCTCGTAGGCGTCGATGCCCTCCTGCGCCATCGCGTCGATGAGTCGGGCCGCCTCACCGGGCGCGACAGCGTTTAGCAGGGCCCCGGACGCGATCAATCCCATCGGATCCAGGTCCAGCGCGGCGCAGACCTCCTCACACTCGGGTAGTATCGGAATCGCTGCCGCGTCGACAGTCAGGCCCAGGTTGGCCGCCCGTGCTAGCTCCAGCAGGCCGGTCGCGAGCCCGCCCTCCGTCGGGTCGTGCATCGCGTGGACGTCGACTGTCCGGCACGCGACGTCGGCGTCGCGCACCACGCTGATCCCCGGCGAGAAGAGCATGTCTTTCGCCCGTTCGACAGTGTCCCGGTTTACGCCTGCCGCCACGAGTGCCTTCGCTGCCTCCCTCGCGAGCAGCGACGTCCCCTCGACGGCGATCCCCTTGGTGAGCACGATGCTGTCCCCAAGCCGGGCGCCGGAGCTGAACACCGCTTTGTCCTTGGCGACCTCTCCCAATAGAGCGCCCACGGCTATCGCCCTTGGCAGGTCGTAGGTGACCTCGGTGTGTCCTCCTACTAACGTGATGTCCAGTGCGCCGCACGCATCCAGTATCTGGTCGAAGATGCTCTCGGCGACTTCCGCTGAGGTTCCCTCTGGGAGCAGAAGCGTGGCCATGAGCCAGCGTGGCGTCGCCCCCATGACAGCAAGGTCGTTGGAGTTCACCTGAACCAGGTACCAGCCGATCAGGTCAGTGGCGAAGGTGATAGGATCCGTCTTGGCGACGAGGTACCTATCGCCCATATCGATCAGGGCGGCGTCCTCGCCGGGCCTTGGACCGAGAACCACCCGTGGGTCCCGGACCTCGATCTTGTCAAGGAGCCGCGTCAGTAGGTCCAGCGGTAGCTTGCCGGCTTGCATATGCTCACCACAGAGGTACAGCGCGTAGGCTATGCGTTCGTTTTATGAGAATAGCCGTTCGGCAGAACGTGGCTTTGGACATCCACGAATCTGCATACGCGTGATTTCGCCTGACAATCGGAACCGTGTAGAGACCCGGAGGCGAGGGTGATTAGGCTAATGCATGAAAAGCGTCGCTGATCACCGTCGACGAGACGACTTCGGGCCTTCCCCCTTACCCTAGTCCTCTCCCACGGCGGGAGCGGGACCTTCTGAGACACCCTCCGGCGATGATTTCCTGCAACACATCACGCCGGCCCAAGGGTCGCCTCTGGATGACACCATCCGCATCGAACAAGACCG